>CAZWOY010000521.1:0-2781 GCA_964635255.1 uncultured bacterium | reverse complement strand
GAACAGCCTCTCCAAGCAGCTCAACGAACTTGAAAAAAAGCAGCTCGTTTTGCGGACGCCTAAGGGTCGGGAAAGCTACTACGAAATCACAGAAGCGTTGTTCAGAATCTGCAACGAAGCTGATTTGACAGCAGAAGGAGCGCCGGCGCCTTTGTTTATTGATTTTTTAAGTGATTACTATCTGAGTCAAGAAATTTATTCGAGAAATCTGGATAGTTTTTCATTTGATAAAAACAGAATTGATTGGGAATATTATATTCCTGAGAATAAATTATCTTTTTTTGCAACTTTCTTTCATCTGATAAGAAACTGCCAATCCATCCCCAAATCCCGCTTCGAAATGATCTCCCAGGTCTTAGACGAAGTCATCGCCCCCGAGATGGACATATCCGTCCTCCAACGCTTCCTGAAAGTCGAAATCGCCTATTTCAAAGACAAAGATGACAAAGCGTTATTACAACTGCCAATCGAGGAAAGAAAAGTATTCTGTGAAGCGATTGGAATCGAGCTGCAACCAGAATAGAAATATACGTCATCCCTAACGTACGTCAATACCAACGTACGTCAAAAATGACGTATTTTATCTACTTGCTCACTTTCTCACTTGCTCACTTCCTATTCCATCCACGACTTCCAATAATCCTTCCACTCCGTCTTCTCCGCCTCCGCCGTCAATATCAGCGGTTTTCGCGAATCAAGCATCACCGCGGCCTCGTCGGTGCGGGTTTTGTCTGAGGTTCGTTTGATCGCTTTGGGGTGGGGTCCGTGAATGAAACCTGCCGGGTGAAAGGTAACCATGCCGGCGTCTATGCCTGAGCGGCTGAAGAAATCGCCGTCGTGGTAGAACAAGACTTCGTCGTAATCGACGTTCGAGTGGTAGAACGGAACTTTCAGGGCGTCCGGTTCGCTTTCCAGAGGGCGCGGCAGAAAGCTGCAGACCACGAAGCCCGCGCTGATCACCGTCGTGTGCGCCGGCGGGGGGAGATGCTGCCTGTGGCTCATAATCGGCGAAATATCGTCGATGCTGAGTTTCCACGGCGCTAAATCTCCTTTGTAACCCACCACGTCGCAGGGATTTCGCGGGAAAGTGAAGGTTGTGATCTCACCGAACCGCTTGACTCTGACGTCCCATTCGCGGCTGTCTTCAATCGCTTCAGGCTCCGGGTAAACCAGAACCGCCGGATCGAATGGCGCGTGCTGACCGACCAGGCCTCGTTCAGGAATTTCAAATGGTCCTGCGAAACCTTCGATAGTCAAAAATGTTGTCGGAGTCGAAGGGACAAACCGGTAGGTCGTTCCCTTGGGAAGATGCAGGTAGTCGCCCTTCTGATATTCCAACGCTCCCAGTTGAGTGTAAACAACTCCATCGCCGGCGTGAGTGAAGAATAATTCGTCGGCTTCGCCGTTTCTGAAAAAATAGTCCCACTCGGAATCCACTTTCATAATTCCCATTGCGACGTCGCTATTGAAAAGGAAAATCGTCCGGTCGCTATTCTTGAATTTCATTTCCAACGGCGAAAAGGCGTGCGGTTTTAAGCCGCCTTTGATTTTTGTCCATCCGGTCGGCGGATGCTTGTGGTATAAGTGAGTTACAGGACCGGAAAATCCAAGCCGGCCCCATTCTTCCTCAAACGTCCCGTCCGGCAAACCGACATGAGCTCGTTTGGCGACTTTGCCTCTCACTAAGTGTATGGTTCGATTGATCAGATTTTTTATTTTCTTTTCCTCTTTAGTAGCGCGAACACTCCTGTTCGCCATGTTTCTCAGATGCAGTCATTCCAGCGAAACAGACTGTCCGAAAATATGGATTTTAGGCGTCTGACGTCCGCATCTGAACTCGTAAGTTTCGTAAACGACCTGTCAGGTGAGGACACCTGACAGGCACTCAAATATAATTATGATCACTGTTTTTCATTTGATCGGGTATATTCTATTAAACAAGGGCTGACCGTGCCACCCGCCAAGAAAACGACGGATTATGATGAAACATGGGTGTGAAACTGCGATGATAAAACAGAGTTTTCTTATGGAAACAATCTCACCATGTAAAGGTTATCAAGATGGATGGGCAGCCTCAAACCCATGCCACCCGTCACTATCAATCGCTCAAACCTTTTAATACAATTTGAAGTTCATCCTTCCTGGTTTCTTTAAAATCATTAAAGTCTGTTTGTAAATCTGGATTCTCATTAAAAACGTTTTGGCGTTCCCGTTCACTTGCCAATGCTTGACAAATTAATAATACAAAATAGGATGATGAAGATACTGAATTTTTTAACTTACTTGTAATCTCATATAGTTTCCGTAAATAAGCGATTCTAAGATTCTTTGTTATCTGAATATTTTTATCTTCCTGATATTTCTCGTGTCTTAATAAATCAAATGCTTTTTTCCATTTGTCAAGTCCTGAATAATGCAATTCAGAGTTTCCCCCTTTCCAATCAATTGATTCCCAATCACTTAGGAGTTCTCGAGCATTATGGATATCATTTGGCTCTTCAAATTTCAATGTTTTTCCTTTCAATTATTGAGGTTTTTGCAAAACTCTTTTTGCAAAATATTTTGCTCGTTCTGCATCGGTGCAAAACGATAAAATCGAACCTGTTTAAACTACTTTTTTATGTATATACTAAATTTATTTTAAAAAATCAAGCTTATTTGATTGTTAAGACAGATTATTGTTAAAAAGTCTGTTCAAATTGTCCGTTTTAGACGGAGTCCGCCTTAGAATCGAAAATGGATACACATTAATTACTTATAAATACTAATACTTACGTCAGT
>CAZWOY010000520.1:2734-2803 GCA_964635255.1 uncultured bacterium | reverse complement strand
TGCACATAGTAGTAAGTATTCATTCCCACGCTGGAGCGTGGGAACGAGTCGGCAAGCTTGCAGACGAGG
>CAZWOY010000520.1:0-2634 GCA_964635255.1 uncultured bacterium | reverse complement strand
GCGTCTGCAAGCTCTCAGGCGTCTGCAAGCTCTCAGGCGTCTGCAAGCTCTCAGGCGTCTGCAAGCTCTCAGGGCGTCTGCAAGCTTTTGGGGCGATTCTGCCGCGCGCACCACAACTGCAGTTCAGCTACCACGCCGGAACCTTTTTTCCTCTCTCCCTTTCTTCCTTTCAACCTTTAACCCCGCCAAACTTGACTAACTAATTTTCCATACTTATTATAAATAATCGCAATAATTTAAATTCTCCGGAGATATCTCATGCGCTCGACGATTTTCCTCTTTGTATCTGTTTGCTTGCTTTTTTCAGCGGTTAATGCAGAGAACAAGGCTCCCGATTTTACGCTTAAAAACCTTAAAAATGAACGGTTTACGCTTTCCGATCATATCGGGAAGGGTCCGATTCTGCTCGATTTCTGGGCGTTTTATTGCAAGCCCTGCCTTGAAGCGCTGCCTGAATTGGACAGATTGCATCACGAATATTCCGAACAGGGATTGCAGGTGATCACGGTTTCTATCGATAATCCCAAAAGCAGCAAAAAGGTAAGGCCTTTTGTGGGCAGCCGGAAATTCGGCTTCGAGGTTCTGCTTAATCCGGATAAAGAAGTTCGGAAACTATTCGGCGGTATAAATATTCCTTTTACTGTGTTGATAAACAACGACGGCGAAATTGTCTATAATCAGTTGGGCAGCAAGCCGGGAGATGAGGAAACGCTTGAAAAGGAAGTGAAGAAGCTATTGGATATGAAAGAGAATGCTGAGGACGCCGGGAAAGGATACGAGCAGAGAATCGAGAGCGGGGATGACGCGGAATGAGCATAATACTCGGCGGCTTTGAGCGTTTTCTAAACTGCATGCCAATTTATCCTGCAAGGATGAAGATTTTTCGATTACTCTTTTTCACATCTTTGCTTGTATTCATTTTCAGCCTAAAATCCTTTGCCGCAAACTTGATCCTGAACGGTCAAAACGAAGCCGGCTACGCTCGCGGCGAGCGTTCCGACCAGGTGGGCGAGGATTCTTGGGGTTATTTTGAAAATTATCTCGAGCTTAATGCCAATATTGAAAAATTCAGGCTTTATCTGCGCCAGAGCTACCGCCTGCCGTCGGAGTTCGACGTTAGAAAAGCGGGGCTGGACGCTATCGATAAAAAATATATCGAGTACCGGGAGCGGAATTTTACAATTCACGGAGGAGATTTCTACCGCACGTGGGGGAACGGTTTACTGTTCGGAAACGTCGAGTTTTTGGATCTGAACATCGATACCGGAATCGAAGGATTGTTAGCCGAAGGATATTATAAGAACTTGGAGGCGGCGGCGTTTCGCGGCGTCGAAATCGATACGACCGGAGAGTTTGTCGAAGCGGCTGAGGGCGGATATGTGGCGTACAGTTTTCCGAGCGGTATTTTCGGACTGCACGATAAGCTTGGCTTGCGCCTGGGCGGAAGCTACGTCAGGCTCGACGACGGTCCGCGCCATCCGGTAATTAACCGCGAAGGCTACGAAGCCGGGCTCGATATCGGGACGGTTAATCTTTATGGCGTTTACACGCAGGATCGCGCGCAGTACGACGACGTCGAATATTATCATGGCTTTTATTCGTCGCTGAGCGCTTATGGCTATGGATTTGGCTTGTTGTTCGAATATAAAAATTACGAACTGTTCAATTATTTCGATACGCCGGCGCTGCAGTATCCGCCGACAGGCATTCCGGAATCGACCATGCACCTGCTGGACAGGCATTACAATACTATACACTTTTACGATGACGCCGGATATCAGTTGCAGCTCGATTATTCCCTGGACTTCTGGTATTTCAGCCTTAATTTCAACCAGTCGAGCAAACATGACGGCGATTCGCCGCTGCCGGTTTTTAAAGAACAGTTTTCGCCGTATCAGGCGGCGCTGTTTCGAATCGAGCGAGATCCGTTCGACGGGGACTATTACAAGCTTTCTTTCGGCTGGCAGGAAGACGTAAATTTTACGGCGACGACGCAGGCGCAATCCCGTTCCGGTTCGATTTATAGTGCGGATTCGCATACAAGAGGGTTCAGCGATTGGGCGAACCGCTGCGCCTTCGGCGGTTTGTACGAATGGCGGATGACGGACGTCTATGCTTTAACCAGCGAATTCGAGGTCATGTATTCGAAGGAAGAGAAAACCGAGCGCGAATATTGGGACGAATATTTATCGCTTGCACTCGTAAAATCGCCGGAGGCGTCTTTCACGGTTACGTTCGAAAGATCCGAAGACGTGCGAGAGACCGGCGGCGTGGATTGGGAGACCGGATTTATCGGCGGCGCAGGCAAGTATTGGGCGTCCGGCGAGGTAACCTGGAATTTTCTGCAGAGGCATCAGGCGCGGGTGTTTTACGGTTATGAACGGGGAGGGTTGCGCTGCAGCGGAGGCTCATGCCGGTGGGTGAATCCATTTAAAGGCGTGAAGATCATATTGACGTCGCAGTTTTAGTTACTTTTGTGAGAAGAGAATCCTGGATTTATCTCATTGAGTGCGCGCTATAGCGCGCATGATTGCCAGGTATGCAAGAGCGTCCACCTCATTGGGATTTGAGTCTTAGGTAGGGCAGGCGTCCCTGCCTGCCTCGCAAGAGATATTTTTTTAGTTTGGCAGGCAG
>CAZWOY010000519.1:0-2808 GCA_964635255.1 uncultured bacterium | reverse complement strand
GAATCCGGGGTTGGCAAAGTACGAAAACAATCCGACAGATCCGGATCCGGGAATAGCTCTATTCCCCGAGCGCGGTCCGCCTTGACCAGGGATTTTATCCTTTAGAATACTCCGCTGCGCAAGCGAAACGGCAGAACGGTTCCCAACAAAATAATATCGCTCAAAACAAAATTTTGGCGGCGATGACTGTCCTTTTCGGGATGATGGAATGTTAGGCAGTTTTAAGAGTGCGGCGTTGTATAGTAGATAGTGTCCGGGTGCGTTTAACCAATTTCAAAGCGAAAAACGCACCCGGCCGAGGTGCGGAGTATGGCGCCTCCGCACCTCCTAAGTTAATTCCGATTTTTCGGAATTGCGAGCGTCATGGTTGTTTTTTCGTTAATCACAAACCTTAAATTAGGAGGTAGAAAAATGCATAAACTGTTTACGGTGACTATCGTGTTAGTCCTGTTGTGCTGTGGATCCGCATGGGCTGTCGTCGATTATTCGGTGGACGTTATCGAAGTTATGAGAGAAGAACCGGGCGGAGATATAGGTCCATTAGCTGATGCGACTGTTAAAATGCAGTTCTATGACGGCGACGAATGGTCAGCTTGGATTTTAGCCGCTGAAAATCCGGACGGCACATACACAGTCCAAAGAGATGATTGGCAAACCGAATGGAAAGTGTACATTGGCGATCCTAATCTATAGTACTTATATATAGAGGTATATATAAGCGGATAAATATATAAAAATTAAATAGATAGCGAGTTTTCAAGTTCGAAAGTGCGAAAGTTCGAAAAAAAATACGAAGTCGTATGTTTAGTGTACAGATGTTCAGTAATTTAAATAATAAATTATAATCGTCTAATTTTCAATATGTTAGTTAATATACATGTCAAATTGGCATGTAATAACATCGAATTACCGCCAATATGTCGGACATATAAAACAAAAAAGATTAAAAAAAAATATGATAATAGCCAAAAAGCACTTGACATTTAAAAATAATAATTATAACCTATAACCAGAGCACCACATAGATCCTTTGGTATGAAACAATACCACTTTTTCAGGCTGTGCCAGTGGGGATTTTTCGGATAGACCATGTCACTTCAAGTACCGAGATTAGACTCGTTGCGCAATCCCCCCAAGCAACCAAACGTTGGGGATTACGACAACCTTAAAATTAAATTGTACGGGATTGGCGTAGATTGTCATTCGAGATTCTTCCAGATTTGTCTTCGGATAAGTATGTCCGAATGCGAAAATATCGAAGAAGAAGACGATTTCAAAATTTTTGAAATAAGATCTTCGTCGGAAATACCTGGTTTACAAGAAGCTAAGGAAACGTTGATATCGAAGATAATGGAATATTATCCCGATTTCAGCGCAGAAGATTTTCATTACACGTGTGAATCTTCGGGTCCTTATCATAAACCGCTTTTAAATGCATGGAAAGGTGCAATGTGGCGTTTTTTCGTACTATGGAATGGTTAACCACGTTCAAGAGCGTAGGATTGCCTGATGTCGGTGCAGCTAATCCAAATACGAATCCCTGTAATAAGAGCGGGACATCAAATTCCTTTGAATTTCGCGTATGGGTGAATGATTAGCAAGAATAGGGCGGGAATCGCATCCCCGCCCTATTCTCAATTTAATTTAGGAGAAATCATGAACTTAAACAAGGTAATTTCATTCTTGGTAGTTTTACTTGTTTCAACATTGGCGTCTTTCGCTCAACCCGGCGTTTCTTGGATGCGAATGTACGATAGTGGAGGAGAAGAACATTTTCATGACGTCTATTCGGTTGCGAATGGAGATTTAATATTTTGCGGCTATGTTTACGAAAGAGAGTATAGAAATTATGAATCATGGGATATTTATGTTGTAAAAACAGATGAAGATGGAGACGTTGTTTGGTCAAATATATTCGGCGGAGAAAATTTGCGCGACGCTGCATATACTGTGATAGAAACGGACTCAAGCGAATTCCTTTTAGGCGGGGAAAGCAGCGATGATCAGTTTTCCGCTTTATTGCTAAGCAATGACGGCGAACAAATATGGATGAATAGATACGGAGAAGGATACTCCGGAGCCGCAATCGAATTGAAAAGCGGTGAATTCGTTTTGTGCGGAGAACGGGGAGACAATGGATATATTTTATGCATAGATAGAGATGGCGATGTACTTTGGGAAGATGTTTACGGTAATGCCAACAGACAGTGGTTCACTGCAATGCGGGAAACTGAAGGTGGGATTATTCTGGTTGGCTCAGCTTATTTTAGGAATAGATATCCCCCTATACAGGTTTGGATTGTTAAGATTAATTTTGAAGGAGAACAGCAGTGGGAACAGCATCTATCTATTGGTAATAACCAGCATCTCAGCACAGGTTTAGTTTCGTTGCCTAATAACAGGTTTGCTGTTTCAGGCTCAATTTATCGTCTTGACAATAATGAAGACCGAGACTTCTTTTTGATAGTCATTAATGATGAAGGCAATATGCTTTCAAATTCGGCCTTCAGCATGAACGGTAATCAAGTATACGGCGAAATAGCCGCTGGTCTAGTAAAAATGAGCAACGGCAACGTTGTCATCGCCGGAACGGTTTATCCAGGCGAACGAACAAATCCCTTTATTGTCAGAACGACTCCTCATGGAAATGAAAGGTGGCAGACTTGCATAGATTTAGCAGAGGAAGACGGATTTGGAAATACATACAATCATTTGACTTCAGTGGTGACCAATGACGGCAGTTCGATAATTGCCTGCGGCACGGCTAATTTCGAAAATGATGAAGGCGAATACGAACAAAACGGTTTA
>CAZWOY010000518.1:0-2830 GCA_964635255.1 uncultured bacterium | reverse complement strand
GGAAACGGTCGTTTTTGATTTTCTATTTTCTCTATTTTATACTTCATACCGAAATTTTTAGCGTCCTGATCGACAAAATAATCTTGATTAAAGGAATAAATGTCAATTGCATCATCTGTAATAACATGAAGATGGTTTTCGTAGTTTCTAGACCGTGGATATATTCTCCAACGAGTGATAGGACCTTCGATAGTATATGATGTTCCATCGCTAAGCATGACTACTAACGCATTTTCGCACTCAATTATTGTTCCGAAGTATGCAACGCCGCCGGAGATAACTTCACCTTTCCAAGATTGTAGCGGAATTCGCCGCACTGAAGAAAACAGTTTTTGTCTTTTATTTAAATCAGCATAGTTATCAAATTCAACTATCTCAAAAACTCCATTAACCGCTCTATATATTTTTTCGTTATTTCCCCAGCTTAATATGTTTCCATTTTGATTGTTGAATATTTTGGAATCAGATATAATGTTATTGCAAAATTCCCGAAAACCTTTTCTGGGATCGTCTTCGTTTTTATTCCATTTAAACAGCGCTAAGAAATTTTCTTGTAAATCAGAAGAATTATAAATACTCAAATTGGAGTAATTTGAAAAAAGCGAGTGTTTGTTCGAAATCTGATATATATCTCGTTCTACCTCTTCCAAACCTTCAGTCCAATAACGAGTGTTATATTCAAACAATCCTTCATCGCCTCCCGAAAGCGATATTCTTGAGTTAGAACCTGATTTTATCGAAAGCAATGGACAATCCCACAATTTTTGCGTTCTTGTGCTTGCCGCAAATTTTGTTTTATTTAACGTTGAGCATTTAAGAAAACCTTTGTCAGTGGCTGCAAATATTGATTTGTTATATATATCGGTATCAACTGGCAAGTCTTTAAAAGGATTCTCTTGTCTGGTGATCATAAATCTTTCGATACTTTTTAACTCTATTCCAAATTCTTCTTTTATAAGTTTTTTGAATTTAGCTTCTAATGTTTTTTTTAAATCTTTATCCTTGAATAGATCGAGCAAATCTGCACGATAAAAAATAGAGCCCTTTCTAAAAGCAGTTACAAATGCCGCGTGTTCTTGGTATTGCTCAATAAACGATTCGACAATTGCGTCCCAATTATATACAAGCAATTCACCATCGAATGTCCAGAGATATAATCGACCCATATAAATTTGGCAATCCCAAAAATCGCCTTGAATGGATATTTTTAAAGGTTGCATTTCATCCCGCCTAAGATTTTTCTCATTTGACTTTTCGTTATTATTTCTGCATAGCGCCATTTTTTGAGAAAGATAGCACTCGGTATATCCTGTTTTTTCCTTCGATAATCTGCAGGATAGCCATGCCAAATGTTTACATTATTTCTGTCAATAAACTTCGCAAAGAACAATTTTTCATCATAATAATTTTTCCCAATTGGAATTAAGCTTCCACTTCCGGAAATAATACCCCAACCGATCTTACCTCCAAAAATAGTCCATCTTTTATAAACTGAGTCTTTAAAACAGTTTACTTCTTCAGTAAACCCAATAATCCAAACGCAGTTATCTTTAGTCGGATTACCTCTATGCTTGCTGTAAATAAAATATTTCCATTTCAAAGTACATCCTTCTATTTGGATATCGTTTGGCTCATCTAATTTAAGATTCATTTAAAATCCAAGTTAGTTTATGTACATTCAATTAATTACAAGTTATGCAAATTATTAGCCTCATGCAATAAATTTCAGAAAACTATTCAATATTGAAAACTTATTTACTAACATTTGAATGGGTTTAAGACCGCATTTACCTGACAATCGGCAGTTCAACCACAAACCTCGCCCCGCCCTGTTTATTCTCCGCCGCATAGACCTCGCCGCGGTGGGCTCGGACGATCTTCCGCACTATCGACAGCCCAAGTCCGAGCCCGGATGTGTTGGTCAACGATGGATCACGCCCGCGATAGAAACGCCTGAAAATTTTGGTTCGATCCGATTTAGGAATGCCGGGACCGGAATCGTCGATGATAATGATTCCCACTCCCGGCGCTTTTTTAATCGAAACTTTTACGCCTTCATTACTCGCGGGCAGGTTCGATTTGTTCAGCCGTGAATAGTGTAAACCGTTGTCGATTAAATTATCAAGCGCTATCGCGATAAAAACCGGATCGTACCTGCCCCGCAGTTCCGCTCCGCTGTGATCGATAATCAGTTCCAGCCCCGCCTTCTTAAACGCCATTTTCCAAGAATTTGCTATGCTGGTTACTAATTTGGACAGGCTGAGCGTCTGGTAATTAAGCAG
The DNA here is from genome assembly GCA_964635255.1 of uncultured bacterium. Classification (GTDB taxonomy): domain Bacteria; phylum Electryoneota; class AABM5-125-24; order Hatepunaeales; family Hatepunaeaceae; genus CAZWOY01. The sequence continues at coordinate 548 of CAZWOY010000518.1, read as the reverse complement.
ATGTTTCCCGCGAACCAGGCTCAGCGTCGAGTTGCGAATCGCCGACTCCAGCCGCTGACAGTCTTCGTTGATCGCCTCGACGCCCTCCGCTTCCTCATCGGGCGAAGCGACTCTGCCTTGCAGCAAAGTCTCGGCGTTCAGTTTCAGCCTCGCGACCGGAGACTTGATCGAATGCGCCAGATGCGAAAGAGCGATGGCGTTGCGGATCGACTGCTGCCGCGCCAGATAGAGCGAATATAGAAACGCGAATATCAACAGAATGCCCACCATTTCCAGCAGCATGATAAGCGTAACGAACGGCTTGATCTCAAATCCGGCGGCGCCGGCGTCAGACGGGACGTCCAGCGTTACGGATGACGTCAGGTTCAGTTGGTCGATCCGGCTGTGAAACGTCTTATACGACGCCAAAGCGATCCGTTCGGTCAGCCCCTTTCTGCGCAGCATGTCTTGATCTTTGTCACTCTCATAAGCGGCGGTTTCATGCCACAGCAGCGTATCGCCCTGATAAAAAACGCCCAAGGATTTATTATAGAGCAGGTCGGGAGCGG
>CAZWOY010000517.1:0-2830 GCA_964635255.1 uncultured bacterium | reverse complement strand
TACCAACTCGTTCCCACGCTCCTGCGTGGGAATGCATACTTAACAATATGAGGTCAATATGCATTCCCACGCAGGAGCGTGGGAACGAGTTTTGGATTATGCGCATCAAAGCTTAAGTACACTTCTTAATGCACATAGTAATAATATGCATTGCATAAACTAATATTATATATTGAAAGCTAATGAATTTATTCGGCTTGACCGCTTTACAGCTTGAGAAGCAACTGGACCTACTGAGCGAACCGCGGTTTCGCGCAAAGCAGATTTATGAATGGCTTTATAAAAAGCGGGTGGATGATTTTAATGCGATGACTAATCTTAACCTTGACTTACGCGCTAAGCTAAAGAAATTGCATTCAATTGAATTGCCCGAGATTATCGATCGCTCAGTAAGCGATGATGGCGCGATAAAGGTTTTGCTGCGCCTGTCCGACGGCGCTCGCGTCGAGTCTGTTTATATCCCGGAAGAGGATCGGTTGACAGGATGCCTGTCTTCACAGGTGGGATGCCTTGTCGGATGCAGTTTCTGCGCAACAGGCTATATCGGTTTTAAAAGAAACCTGACCGGCGGGGAGATTATCGCGCAGAAAGCGCTGCTCGAAAAAATATGCGGCGAAACCTTAACCAATGCAGTAATGATGGGCATGGGAGAACCGCTGATGAATCAAAAAGAGTTGTTTTGGGCTTTGGAGATTATGAATGATTCTCAAGGAATGGCTTTACCGCCAAGAAAAACGACGGTTTCGACTTTTGGCTGGATACCAGGAATCAATAAAATGATAAACCGCAAACTAAAAGTAAAATTGGCAGTTTCGCTCAATGGAACCACGGATGAACAAAGACGAAAACTTATTCCAATGTCATCGCGATATTCGATTAGCGAACTATTAAATGCTGCCGGAAAATATGCTCAGGTTTCCGGAAATCGGATCACGCTGGGTTATCTAATGCTGCCGGGCGAAAACGTTTCGGAACAAGACGCGCGCAGGTTGGTAAAACTGGCTTCCCGGATCCCATCAAAGATAAATCTAATGCAATATAATAAGATAGATTTTTTACAGAACGATCAAAATGCAAATGAACTGAAGAGGTTTATCGATGTGCTTGAAAACTCGAATATTACCGTAACAAGGCGTATCAGCCGCGGTAGGTCGATCGACGCGGCATGCGGTCAATTAGCTGCAAAATATTTAAAATAGTCTTTATTTAAACAATATGCAATAATTATGGGTATATTATTGCAATAATATTCAGAATGTATTTATTTTTTTCAACTGATAATATTTGTTAGAGATATTGAATAATTGAAGATATCTTTGCATTATTTTACATTGAAGTATGGGAGCCTTGATTTTTATTCCTTCGATTGCGCTTTTCTCCCATTTTGCAGTTCGAGTTTTTTTGAAACATTTACATAGAAAAACAAGGAGAACATTTATGTCGATAAATATAGGTATAAACGGCTTTGGCCGTATAGGACGCTTAGTTTTTCGCGAGATGATGCGTCGCGGAAATTTTAACGTCTATGCCATTAACGATTTAACTGATGCGAAAACACTCGCTCATTTACTCAAATACGACTCCGTTCATCGGAAATATCCCGGTGAGATTCAAGTTGAATCAGATTCCATCATTGTCGATGGTCAGAAGATTGCTGTGCTTTCCGAAAAAGAGCCATCGAAACTTCCCTGGTCAAAATTTAATATCGATTTTGTGGTTGAATCGACGGGAGTTTTCAGGCATCGTGAAAAGGCGGCCTTGCATCTCGAAGCCGGCGCCAAAAAAGTTCTGCTGACGGTTCCGGCAAAAGACGAAATCGACGCTACGATAGTTTTAGGCTGCAATAACGACATGCTTAAACCGGAACATAAAATAATTTCCAACGCCTCCTGCACCACTAATTGTCTATCGCCCATGGTTAAAGTTCTGCATGACAACTTCGGGCTGGTGAGAGGATTGATGAACACGGTGCATGGCTATACCAACGATCAGCAGCTGTTGGATTTGCCGCATGTGGATTTACGGCGTGCGCGAGCTGCCGCCATGAATACGATACCAACTACTACGGGAGCTGCGAGAACAGTAGGCAAAATTATACCGGAAGTTAAAGGCAAACTCGATGGCTTTGCCTTGCGAGTGCCGGTATGCGACGGTTCAATTGTCGATTTAACGGCAGTTTTGGAAAAAGACGTCGAGGTCGATGAGATTAATGCCGCTTTCAAAACCGCCGCCGAAGAAGACTTGAAAGGAATTCTGGAATATTCGGACGAGCCGCTGGTATCAACCGATATTATTGGCAACAGTCACTCATGTGTTTTCGATTCGCTAATGACGATGCATATCGAAAAGAAATTAGTCAAAGCAATAGGCTGGTACGACAACGAATGGGGCTATTCCTGCCGCGTGGTCGATTTGATTGAAAAAGCAGTTAATCTATAACATACCTAATTTGGTGCGAGATGAACATAAACAAACTCACATTAGACGATGTGAATCTACAGGGAAAACGCGTTCTGGTGCGCGTCGATTTTAACGTTCCTCTAGATGAACATGGGAACGTTCGTGAATTTACGAGGATTAAGGCTTCGCTGCCGACGATTCATAATATTATCGATTATGACGGAAGCGCCGTTTTAATGAGTCATTTTGGAAGACCGAATGGACAAAGAGTCGCTAAGTATAGTTTAAAGCAAATTGTGCACGAAGTCGAACGATTGCTTGGAATAGGTGTGAAATTTGCTGATGATTGCATCGGGAAGGAAATTGAGGATCAAGTTAATGCATTAAACCCAGGAGAAGTGATTCTGTTGGAAAACGTTCGATATCATCC
>CAZWOY010000516.1:0-2836 GCA_964635255.1 uncultured bacterium | reverse complement strand
GAACAAGAGTGTTCACGCTACTGGTTAATGTCGAACAAGAGTGTTCGACCTACTTGGCTCTATTTTCATGTTCCGTATAGAACAAGTTTTCACATCATTCCAATTTCTACTTCTTCCCTTGTTGAATCCGCACTATATCGCTTTTCAAGTTTTCGAAAACACCGACTAAATCCGGATCAAAATGTTTACCTGCGCCGTCGCTCAGCAAATCAAAAGCTTCACTATTCGGAAACGCCTTTTTATAGGGCCTTACACTTGTAAGGGCGTCGAAAACGTCGGCGATGGCGCAAATCCTTCCCTGTAAAGGGATATTGGACTTTTCCAATCCTTGCGGATAGCCGGAACCGTCCCATTTTTCATGATGCGAAAGCGCGATTATCCTTCCGGCTTCCAAAACGGTCGATTCGGATTTCTTCAAAATTTCATAACCGATCTTCGTATGGTTCTGAATAATCGGCCATTCTTCTTTTTCCAGTTTATCCGGCTTCATCAGGATCTCATCGGGAACTCCGATCTTTCCCACGTCGTGCATAGGGCTGGCGAATTGCATCAGCTCGACGTCGCTCGGCGACATTCTGATTCCCTTTGCTATCAGGGCGCAATACTGACTCATGCGCCTGATGTGATCGGCTGTGTCTTTATCTTTGAATTCCGCCGCTGTAACCAGACACTTTATCGTTTCATAATGCGCTTCTCGCAGCATTCTTTTAGTTGTTACCACTTCCTCCAGGGATTTACGCAAAGACAATGTGCGCCGTTCGACCGTGCCTTCAAGTTCCTTTTTATAATTCTCAAGTTCGACAACCGCTTTTCGTCTTTCCATAAGGGATTTGATTCTGATTTGGAGCTCGGAATTGTCTATCGGCTTAGTAATAAAATCATCAGCCCCTGACCGCAAGGCTTTCAACCGATCCTCCCTCGTAGAAAAGGCGGTCAGAACGACTATCGGGATCGATTTGAATCTTTCTTGGGACCTCATTCGCTGTATGACTTCATAACCGTCCAACCCGGGCATGCCAATATCAGTCAGAACTAAATCGACGTCCAGTTCGATTTTTGCCAAGGCTTCAAACCCATCCTCGGCGGTCTCTATTTCGAATCCGATTTTTTGAAGAACCTTGGATACAAGATTTCGGATCGGTTCTTCGTCATCGACGACCAGGATTCTGCCTATGTCAATAAAATTATTTTCGGTGACTTTTGCATCGTTGTTCACAGTGTTTGGAGTTTTCCTAATTTGCTTTTTCATTTGTCATTTTTATAACTAAATCGAGCAAATCATCGAACTCATTAGATTTCGCAAAAAAATAATCGGCGCCAAGCTGCATACAACGATCCTTATATTGCTTGTACGGATAATTGGTAAAGATTGCGATTGGGGGCTTTTTAAAACTGCCGTTGAAGAATTTTAGGACGTCAAGTCCGCTTCCTTCAGGAAACCGCAAATCAAGGATCAACAAATCTATATTTTCTGCGCGCAGCAGCTTCTGCGCCTCTTTTACCGATTCCGCCCATCGTATAGCTTTAACGCCCTCTATCTCCTCCAGAGATTGTTTTAAGCGTTCGCTGATTTCTTTTGAATCATCAGCGATTAATAAATTCATTGTCTGCACCTGTTGTTTAACGACGTGTGGCGAATACCACAGATTTATGATTATTAAGGTAAGGTTTTTTAGAGATCTTAGTAAATAGCGGAAACTGTGAAAGTTTTGTGGTGGATTTGACCACAAGGAGAATTTCAAACTCGTTCCTATGCTCCAGCGTGGGAACGAGTTAAGGCCGATATGCATTCCCACGCTGGAGCATGGGAACGAGTTAAACTACGCAAGGCCGATATGCATTCCCACGCTGGAGCATGGGAACGAGTTAAGGCCGATATGCGTTCCCACGCTGGAGCGTGGGAACGAGTTAAGGCCGATATGCATTCCCACGCTGGAGCGTGGGAACGAGTTACAAATTGGCCGTATTGGCAATTTCAAGCGCTATCAAGACGTCAGGAGATTGCTTCGTCTGCTAAAGGCAGACTCGCAATGACACTTTTTTTTTACTGCACGCAGTAATAACAACCTCATGTCGAACAAGAGTGTTCGACCTGCTTTCGCCGCTTATGCGGTAAACCGCCGCCCGTTAAACCAGCTGGTTTTCCAGCGCGTATCTTATAATCTGACTTGTGTTTTCCAGATTCAGCTTGGCTAAAATTCTCTCGCGGTAAGTGCCGACGGTGTTAACGCTGAGATTGAGCTGTGAGGCTGTCTCCGATGTAGTTTTCCCTTTCGCAATGAGGATCATTATCTCGTATTCGCGGTTGGACAATCGCTCGTGCGGTTCTTTTGTCGCATCCATTCCGATGGCGTCAGCTAACTTCTCAGCTAAGGTCGGCGTTATATATTTTCTGCCTGAAGCTACAGTGCGGATCGCGTCGATCAGGACGTCCGGGGCGCTGTCCTTGGTGATGTATCCGGAAGCTCCGGCTTTTATCGATCGCAGAGCGTATTGCTCTTCGGGATGAACACTCATCATCAGCGCCGGCGGATTAGAATGATCGGCGTTCAGTTGTTTTAACACTTCCAACCCATTTCGGCCCGGCATGGAAACATCGAGGACAACCACGTCTATTTCGCTTTGCGAGACGCAGTCCAAAACGTCTTGCCCGTTTTCCGCTTCGAACGCAACTTCCATATCCGAAGCTTCGCTGATGATGCGCTTTAAGCCTTCTCTGACGATAGCGTGGTCGTCCGCCACTAAGATTTTTATCATTGATAGTTATGTATTGTTAAGGATGTTACGACTACTGGGAAAATAAATAATTCTACCGGTAGGGCAGGCGTCCCTGCCT
>CAZWOY010000515.1:0-2846 GCA_964635255.1 uncultured bacterium | reverse complement strand
GCCTGCCCTACCGGATTTCTATTTTCATGTTACGCGGCGCCGGTGCGCCGGCATGATAAATTCAATTCACAAAAACAGGAAGGAAATGAAAAAAATATATTTAGCCGGACCTTTATTCGGCGCGGCGGATCGGGTTCACAATTTAAGACTATCCGATGAATTGGAGAAGCTCGGTCATGAAACCATCCTGCCTCAGATAGACGCCGAGCAGTTTGTAGATGGAAAAGGCGTATTCGATAAAGTCAAGGTCTATGAAAAAATCCTCGAATATTGCCATGATGAAGAAATTGTTTTTATCGCGAATCTCGACGGTACAGAAGCTGATTCGGGCACTGCGGTTGAAGTCGGTTTGAAGATTTCTGCGGGCGGCAAGGTCATCGCGTATCGAACAGATTTCCGAACGCACCTCGAGAGCGAATCTGGATTTAATCTGATGTTCGGAGGCACGAAGTTTATTTATTTTCCGGTTGATTTTACAGGAACGGATGGCGTCGATTCTTTTTACAAGAATCTGGCGGTTAAGTTAGATGAAGCCTTAAAGGAATTGTCGTAAAACAGAAAATTAAACCTAGCTGTCAAGCGCCTGCGCGTGACGGCTAGGTTATTCCTAATTCCACGACATTGCACGGAATTTATTAACGTTTTCTATAATCAGCTCAGCGGCATATTCGATTTCTTCGAGTGTATTATCCCGGCCCAGAGTTATTCTAAGCGACGACTGAGCCTGTTGAGGAGTCAACCCGATATTCAGCAGCGCCTGCGATGGCTGAGTACTGCCTGAAGAACACGCCGAACCGGATGAAACGCCAATGCCTTTTAAATCGAGAGCCATCAGGAGCGCTTCTCCCTCGACGCCGTTGAACGTCAGATTCAAATTTCCGGGCAGGCGATGCATGGTATGTCCGTTTAAAATTATGTCATCGACATTGGAAGCGATCAGCGAGTGCAGTTTATCGCGCAATCGGGTTAAATGCGCCGCCTCTTTTTCAAGCTCCATCGCGCAGATCTCAGCGGCTTTGCCAAGTCCCGCAATACCTGGTATATTCTCAGTTCCAGCGCGAAACCCATGTTCGTGATGGCCGCCGAACGCTCGTTTCTGAAGCTCGATTCCCTTTCTGACATAGAGCGCCCCAATGCCCTTAGGTCCGTAAATTTTATGGCCTGAGAGCGAAAGCAAATCGATGCACATTTCTTCTACGTCGATGGGAATTTTCCCAAAGGACTGAACGGCGTCGGTATGAAAAACGACGCCTCGTTCGCGCAAAAGTCTGCCGATAGCGCCGATATTATTTATAGTTCCTACTTCGTTATTAACATGCATTACGCTTACAAGCAGGGTCTCATCCTTTAACAGGTCTTTAATAGTATCGAGGCGTACCATTCCATACTCATCAGCGGGGGCGTAAGTAACTGAAAATCCAAGCCGTTCGAGTTCTTCGGCGGTTTTTCCAACAGCGGGATGTTCGACGTTGCTGACGATAATATGCCTGCCTTTATCCCGATGTTTGTAAACGTATCCGAATAAAGCGAGATTATCCGCTTCGGTTCCGCCGCTTGTGAAGACGATTTCATCTCCGCCGGCGTTCATTACATTTGCTATATCCTCCCGCGCTTTTTCAAGTAGTTCTTTTGCCTCCCTCCCGAATGAATGAACGCTCGATGAGTTGCCGAATTTATCGGTTAACGCCGCCATCATAGCTTCTACAACTCGCCTGTCCACAGGAGTCGTGGCGCTGTGATCGAAGTAAATTCTTTTCATTTTGCTTTGCCTAATGGTTTGGGTCCAGGGGGAATGAAACAAAGTTCGCCCGGACGGTAAGATTAACGAAGTTTGGCTTTTTTACTGTTATACGGAATTACTGATTTACTTGGTTGAATAATCAAGTATAAGACATTTTTTGTTTTTATTATTCCTCTCGAATCTTCCCGAGATGAGCCAATAATTGGCGCAGAGCATAACCACGATGACTGACGCTGTTTTTATCGGCGGGAGTGGCTTCGGCGAACGTAATTCCAAGTTCGGGGGACAGAAAAATCGGATCGTAGCCGAATCCGTTTTCGCCTCTCGGTTTTTCTAAAATAATTCCTTCGGCTGATCCTTCCCACCATAGTTCGGTATTTTCGCCGACAAGCGCCATAACAGTTTTAAAGCGCGCTTTGCGATCTGATTTATCTTTCATCTCGCGGAGAAGTCTCTCGACATTGTCCCGATAGGAGGCGTTTTCGCCGGCGTACCGCGCGGAGTGGACTCCCGGTTCTCCACCGAGTGCATCGACTTCCAAGCCGGTATCGTCGGCTAAGGTTAGCAATCCTGTCCTTTTAAAACCCTCGCGCGCTTTTATCAGCGCGTTCTCGGCTAATGTATCCGCATCCTCGGCTGGCTTGGGATATTTCGGGACGCCGGCGAGCCCGACAACCTGCCAGCCGGTGCCTTCAAGAATCTGACTGATCTCCCGCAGCTTGTCCTGATTGTTGGTGGCTGCGAGTATTTTTTTTCTGTTTTCAGGCAAAGTCGTTAAACGCCAAGAACCTGATTTTCGTTATCGTTCTTACCGACTTTAACGATCTTTTCTTCATAGCGAATCGAACCTTTGGACGTTTGTTTCGGTCTTATGACTTTGTAGGAAACATGTTCATCCTTCGGTTTCAGATTCTTCATCATTTTTTCCGCAAAGCTTTTGGTTTTACCCATTTTAGGCTCCTTGTTTAGGTTTTTGCTCTACATTCTAAGATTGATTAATGTGCAAAAAAGCTCTCACTTTATCGTTCCAGATTTTGCCCACGGGCGGTATTTTGCCCACGGGCAGTCATTCCAGCGAAAGCTGGAATCCAGGCCGGTTCTCGCG
>CAZWOY010000514.1:0-2848 GCA_964635255.1 uncultured bacterium | reverse complement strand
AGTGCCTGTCAAATACCAAGTGAGTGCCTGTCAAATACCAAGTGAGTGCCTGTCAGGTGTCCCCACCTGACAGATTGAGTGCCTGTCAGGTGTCCCCACCTGACAGATTGCAATTGTTATTAACGCGCTTATGACGTCAGTCTGGGACGCCTGACGCCCAAAATCCATATTCTCAGACAGTTTGGAAAGCTGGGATGACTGCCCTTGGGCAAAATATCGAACAAGAGTGTTCGACCTATTGTATATATTGACGCATTAAAATATAAGAAACTTGTGTTATTAATTGGTAACTCACTGCAAGCCTTGATTAACCGGATTAATAATTGTATTATACTCATTACATCAAAGGCAACCGGCCGCTTTGCGCTGCTACAATATCAATCGTTGGATTTTTTGGGAGAAGTTTTTGAGCGAAACGCGAAACGTATTTTTACTTATATTGATACTTCTCATCGTAACTCTCGTCAGCACGGGCATTGCGATTCGAATGCTTTACACCGCCGCAATCGAGCAGCAGAAAGCCCGTCTTATCGAATCCGCACAGAGCAGCGCCCGGATGATCGAAGCTATGGCTGAACATGATCGTAAATACGGTCATTTGATTCGGAAAGCGGATGAAACGTATAATCCAGTCGCTGCAAGTTTAGATCAAATCGAAAAGGCCCATTCAAGATTCAAAGGCTTTGGCGAAACCGGCGAATTTACGCTGGCTAAACTCGAAGAAGATCAGATTATCTTCCTATTAAGCCATAGGCATTTCGATCTGAATAATCCACTGCCGGTTTCGCTCAATTCCGATCTCTCTGAACCGATGAAGCTCGCTCTCGAGGGAAAATCCGGCACGGTAGTTGGAAAAGACTATCGCGGCGAAAAAGTTCTTGCCGCTTACGAACCTGTGAAAATCCTCGATCTTGGAATCGTCGTTAAAATTGACGTGGCTGAAATTAGGGAACCTTTTAAAAAAGCTGCAATTTACAGCGGCGTCGCCGGTTTAATACTAATAGTTTTCGGTTCGATTTTCTTTGTGAAGATCACTATGCCGCTTTTTCACAAGCTTGCGGAAAGCGAGGAAAGATTCCGATCCACTTTCGAACAGGCTGCCGTTGGCATTGTCCATGTAGATCCCGCCGGTCCGTTTCTTAGAGTAAATAAAAAGTTTTGCGAAATAATCGGCTCTAGCCGCGATGAACTATTGCAAAAGACTTTTCAGGACATAACTCATCCGGATGATTTAGAGGCTGATCTGGAATATGTTCGGCAATTAGCCGCCGGCAAAATAGCGACCTATTCGATGGAAAAACGCTAGATTCGAAAAGACGGTTCAATCGTCTGGGGCAATTTAACAGTTTCCGTGATGAGAAATCCAAATCAGGAAATCGAATACGCTATCGGCGTTGTCGAGGATATCACCGAGAGAAAAAAGGGCGAGGCGGCTCTTCGGGAAGAAAAAGAAAAAAGCCAGATGTATCTGAATATTGCCGGCGTAATGTTTATTGCTATCGACGCTGAAGAAAAAATAATCCTTGCTAATCACAGAGCCTCCGTAATCCTTGGCGATCCTCTGGAAAAAATAACCGGCGGCAACTGGTTTGATAACTATATACCGGAGCAAAACCGGGAAGAAGTGCGGAAAGTTTTCAGGCAATTAATGCGAGGGGAAATTGAACCGGTAGAATATTACGAAAATCCGATCATAAACAGTCGGGGCAATGAACGAATGATAGGCTGGCATAATACTGTGTTAAGGACTGACGCCGGAAAAATATACGGTATTTTAGGTTCCGGCAAAGACATAACTGAGAAAAGACAGGCTGAGGAAAAACTTAAGCAGTATTCTGAAGACCTTGAACAGATGGTAATAGAGCGCACGAAGGAGCTGGAGGATGCACAGGCGAAACTAATACGAAAAGAGCGGTTGGCGGTTCTGGGGCAGATCGCCGGCAGCATCGGGCACGATTTGCGCAATCCGCTGGGATCGATAAAGAATGCCGCTTACTATTTGGATATGAAGCTTGAAGACAGCGAGGAAAATGTCCGAAAAATGATAAAGGTTTTAGCGAGATCGATCGATAACGCCGACAATATTATTAACAGTCTGCTGGGGTTTGCTCGTCCTAAACCGCCTGCAAAACAAAATGTTAATATCAACGTACTAATAAATGAAACATGCGATAGAAATACTCTTAAAGACAATGTAATTTTGGAAAAAGATCTGTCTTCGGATTTGCCGTCCGTATCGGTCGATCCGGACAATCTTATTATAGCTTTCAACAACATAATTCTTAATGCTGATCAGGCTATGCCTGAAGGCGGGAAACTGATTATAAAAACCGGTGTGAATGAAAATGTTATATTTATGAAAATATCCGATACGGGCGTGGGAATGACGAATGACGTAAAGGAAAAAATGTTTGAACCGCTTTTTACAAATAAAGCGAAGGGGATCGGGCTGGGTATGGCGATTGCGAAAATGGCGCTGGATGCGAATGACTGCAACATAACAGTCGAAAGCGAGTCGGGCAGGGGTACGGAGGTAATTGTTGCATTTCCTCCCGCTGCAGGTTCCGTTAAAGATCCGAAAGGGAGGTATGAAACTTAATATTACTACGTGCAGTAAAGAGTGTCATTGCGAGTCTGCCTTTAGCAGACGAAGCAATCTCCTGACGTCTTGATAATGCTTGATATTGTTTAATATCCGCATTCCATCAGATCCCTGGAGATGGCAACTATTTTATGCACGCAGTAATTATTCATGAAGCGAGCTTCGCCACGGAACATGAAAATAGAATTTCTGGTAGGGCAGGCGTCCCTGCCTGCCAGTGCGTCCCTGCCTGCCAGTGCGTCCCTG
>CAZWOY010000513.1:0-2854 GCA_964635255.1 uncultured bacterium | reverse complement strand
AGTTGCGGCTTATTCGCTTCAAGCCGGTTGTACACTATTTAATGCACATAGTAATATCACGTAATAACATAACCTTAGTATTGCAGACGAGGGCGTTTGCAGTTTCTCGGTGCAAGCATCGATAATACCAAAAAAGAAAAGTAATCCTCATGAAAGACAAAAGAAACGAAATTTTAGCCAAACAGTTGATCGACTATTCCATCGGCGTCCAACCGGGACAGGTTCTTTACCTCGAATCCAAAGGAAAGGAATCTTTGGAATTAGCCAAAGAGATCATACGCTATACAACGGAAAAAGGCGGCATGCCTTTCTGGTTTTACAACGATGAATCGCTTTTAAGGCAATTCGTTAACGGAGCTGATGAGAGTCAGATCAGAAAACAGGCGGAAGTCCATCTCGAGATAATGAAACGCGCCGACGCTTATATAGGATTAAGAGGATCGGACAATCCGTTCGATATGGCGGATATCCCGCAGTCGCAAATCGAGAGATTTAACAAGCTGTTCTACCATCCCGTCCATCTCGAACAGCGCGTCAAACACACGAAATGGGTTGTTCTGCGCTTTCCCAACAACGCAATGGCTCAACTTGCCGAGACTTCGCAGGAAAAATTCGAAGATTTTTACTACCGGGTTTGCTGCCTTGATTACGCTAAAATGTCCAAAGCGATGGACCCGCTGGTCGAACTGATCGATAAAACCGACCGGGTCCGAATCAAAGCTCCCGGTACGGATTTGACATTATCGATTAAAGGAATATCCATAGAAAAATGCGACGGGCGCAGAAACATACCGGACGGCGAAGTCTATACGGCTCCGGTGCGGGATTCGGTAAACGGAACGATTGCTTACAATACGCCATCCCTATATCAGGGCGTTATCTATACCGGGATTTCATTTAAATTTAAGGACGGTAAAATAATCGACGCCAAGGCGGACGCCAATACAGATAAGTTAAATGAGATTCTCAATACCGACGAAGGCGCGCGTTATGTCGGCGAATTTGCAATTGGCGTCAATCCATTTATAATGGAACCGATGAAAGACACATTGTTTGACGAAAAAATTGCCGGATCGTTTCACTTCACGCCCGGTCAATGCTATGATGAAGCCCCAAATGGCAACCAATCGGCAATTCATTGGGATCTCGTACAAATTCAACGCCCTGAATACGGCGGAGGCGAAATCTGGTTTGACGACAAGTTAATCCGCAAGGACGGAATCTTTACCGATGAAAAAATGGAATTCTCTTTCTCAAAGGAAAATTTACAACCTGATATTTTTTAAGCTGCACTCCTGTTATCCAGCATGAGAACGTGTTAAGATTTCACGCCGGGAGGCTAAAAGCAAAATAATTGATTGTTTTTGGTAAAGTTTTAGTCTATCTTAATCGTATAGTTTTTCAGTAAAACCAATTTATGTTAGAGACAAAACAGTTACCATACTTACTGGATTTGCTCGAAGACGAATCTGATGAAGTTAGAAACGCTGTAGTTAAAGAGCTTTCGAATTTGGGCAACAGGTTGGAGTGGAAACTTCGAAATGTAAATCCTCCCTTGAATGAGGCAAAAATCAGGATCGCTCTATACTTAGTAGAGGATTACTTGAATCGGTTCAGCGGAGGCATCCAGGATATCGAATCCGAAATCGACGTTAAAAAACAGCGTCTGTTCCTCCCCGGCCATATTGTCCACCATCGGAAATATGGCTACAGAGGCGTTATCGTTGATTATGACATGATCTGCAAAGCGGAAGACGATTGGTTTAGCGCTAACTTTACTGCAAATTCCGAAGTTCCTCCACCAAAAAATCAACCGTGGTACTACGTTCTGGTCGATCTCTCCAACCGAGTTACTTATGCAGCGCAAAATAATATAGAAGAGGACGGCAGAAATAAAAAAATCGTACATCCCTTATTGAAAGTCTTTTTCATTTCATTTGAAAATGGCTATTATGTACGAAACACGAAACCCTGGCCTAAAATGGGCGGTGAGGAAAATTCCGGCGATTCGATTTAATCGTTGTTTTAATCGATGAACAGTTAGAACATGGGTCGATATCTTAGCTCGCTTAAGTCATAATTATATTTGGCATATCTATTAGAATATAAAATAGTATTACACTTCCGATAATTCATAGTCATTATTTTTTTAATAGATTAAGGAGGAGAACAAATGCTTGATACTTCTTCGTATCCAACAGAAATTGAAATCAGGGGCGGTGAAAAAGTCACCGTTCGGCTGATGGAAAGCAAAGACGAACCAGCTCTAAAAGAATTTTTTCTGAGCCTGCCCCCTGAGGAACGCGTTAATTTCCGCGATGACGTAACCGATCCCGAAGTTGTGCATGAATGGTCGATAAACATCGATCTCAATCGAGTCATTCCTCTGATGGCATGGTACGAGGACAAGGTTGTCGCCAACTGGACGCTCCACCATCGCGAGCACGGTTGGACGCGCCACCATGGCCACGTTCGCGGCATTGTCCATCCGAAATGGCGCGGCAAAGGATTAGCCACCCTGATGGTCAGGGAATTGCTCGGATTTGCAAACCAGATAAATATCGAAAGAGTCGTTATCGAACTGGTCGAACCCCAGACGGATTTGCTGCAGAGATACCAGAAAATCGGATTCAAAATCGATGCAGTATTGAAAAACTGGGTCAAGGACTTCGACGGCAGATACAACGATATCCACATCCTATCAATGAACCTCGAACCGGCTTGGAAAAAAATGGAAGAGTTGGTGATGGACTACGGCACCCACGGCGGTTAATAAAATCCAGGGAAAATAGACTGGCCAATCTCCCCCCTTCTATCTGAAGGGGGGATACAGGGGGGTTGCGACTTACGTCGG
>CAZWOY010000512.1:0-2860 GCA_964635255.1 uncultured bacterium | reverse complement strand
CCGTACGCAGTCATTCCAGCGAAAGCTGGAATCCATCTTACTTCGACGATAGCGCTAGAATTATCATGGATTCCAGCTTTCGCTGGAATGACTGCCCTTGGGCGACATACTGCCCTTGGGCGACATACTGCCCTTGGGCAAAATGTCGAACAAGAGTGTTCGACCTACTATTCTTTGGAAAACAAAACCCTCGTATCCCGGATATGCTTATCCGGGAATCGGACTTATTCGGAGGCTGGGATTAAAATACAACCGATAAAAATTGCAAATTTGCCGACGCCTTTAGAGAAGTTGGAAAAAATCGGAAAGACGACAGGCGAAGATGTCTGGTGCAAGCGCGATGACTTGACAGGTTCGGCTTTAAGCGGCAATAAAGTGCGAAAACTCGAATATCTGGTCGCGGACGCCCTCGCTAAAAGCGCAGATACATTAATTTCTTGCGGTGGAATACAATCCAATCACTGCCGGGCGACCGCGATAGCGGCGGCAAGATTTGGGCTTGGCTGTCATTTGCTGCTGCGAGGCGAACCCGCCGGGGATTGGAACGGCAATCTGCTGCTTGACCATCTCGTCGATGCAAAGATACATTTCGTATCCGAAGAAGCATACAGAAATAATCTCGGTGAAGAAGTTGACAATATTAAAGCTCAAATCACAAAATCCGGCGGATCGCCCTATTACATTCCCGAAGGAGGCTCAGACGCGGTGGGAGCGTGGGGCTACGTAAACGCCTTGCGCGAGATTTTGGATCAGTGCCGGCGATTAGATTTAAAGCCGGATCGCATCGTATGCGCTACCGGTTCGGGCGGAACTCACGCCGGTTTGCTTGCCGGTTCTCTGATTGAAAATTGGGACGTCGATATCGTTTCGGTCAGCGTTTGCTATGACGTCAAAGAGACTAAGCGAAGAATATTCGATATCGTTGATCAGATGCGCGAGCTATCCGGATTGGATTTCAAATGCAACATCGACGACGTTCAAGTTGTAGGCGACTATATAGGCGAGGGATACGCCAAAGCCGATGCGCGGGTTTTTTCCGTAATAAAGGAAATGGCGCGCGCCCAGGGAATCATTCTCGATCCTGTTTATACCGGAAAGGCTTTTCAAGGCGTGATCGGAGAGATACAGAAAGGCGGAATGAGAGGAAATACGATTTTCCTTCATACGGGCGGTATTTTTGGACTTTTCGCTTTCAAGGATCAATTGAAAGCGTATCTTAAAAAGTTAGAGGAGGAGCATAGTGGCGTTTAATTTCGATTACAGTTCAATGATGAAAAGTCAAGATTTAATTGATGGAATCGGAACTGAAGAGCTAAACGAACTGGAAAATATATTTCAGGCAGCGCGAAAAGACCTTCAAGAAAGGCGTTCGTCAGGTGAACTGCCTTTTTGGGACTTGCCGTTTAATCAGGAAATGATCGACGATGTTCTCGATTTTAAAAACAAGAATCAGAGCCGGTTCACGGATTTTGTGCATTTGGGAATCGGCGGATCGGCATTGGGTTCGATAGCGCTCCATTCGACGCTGAATCATCTCCAGCATAATTTGCTTCCCAAAGACAAACGCAAAGGATGCCGCTTTTTCTGCCCCGACAACGTCGATCCTGATTTGATCGGTTCGGTTTTAGACGTTATCGACGTAAAAAAGTCTCTTTTTCACATCGTCACAAAATCAGGCGGCACCGCAGAAACGATTTCACAGTTCATGTTGGTTGTCGATATCTTGAAAAAACAGATCGGCGACAATTGGAGCGACCATCTGGCAATCACAACCGATCCGGAAAAAGGCTTCATGCGCAAATTCGCCAACGATCACGGCGTCCGTACATTTCCAATCGAACCGAAAGTCGGCGGGAGATTCACGGTCTTAACGCCGGTCGGATTGCTGCCTGCGGCTATGACCGGAATCGACGTCGCCGGGCTTTGCAGGGGCGCCAGACAGGTCGGCGATTACTGTTTTAAGGACCGATTAACGGATAATCCGGCGGCGTTGTTAGCGGCGCTGTTTTTCCTTGCAGATAAAGAGAAAAAGCGTCCAATCCACATATTCTTCGCATATTCGAACCGGCTTTATCTAATATCCGACTGGTTTCGTCAGTTATGGGCGGAATCACTGGGAAAGAAACTGGACCTGAACGAAAATCCCGTTTTCCGCGGCGCAACTCCTGTAAAAGCCGTCGGAGCCACCGATCAGCATTCGCAGGTTCAGCTTTACGTAGAAGGACCTCGCGACAAAGCCGTTCTATTTTTGGGCGTCAAGGAATTTGCTGATAAACTCGAGATACCGGCTATGGACTTTAGCGCTCCAGAAACGGATTATCTTGGCGATAAAAATTTCGAAATGCTGTTGAATTCCGAAAGAAGGGCTACAGAATACGCGTTGACTAAATCCGGACAACTGAACATGTCGCTTGTAATGGACAGAATTGATCCGGCTCATATCGGAGCGCTGCTTTATCTTTTGGAGGGCGTCGTTCTCTATGCGGGAGCGTTTTATCATGTAAATCCGCTGGATCAGCCGGGAGTCGAAGCCGGAAAGCGCGCTACTTACGCTCTAATGGGCCGAGATGGTTTCAGCGGGGAAAGGGAAAAAATTGAGAGTTTCTACTCAGATGAGCGTCAAGCGATTGATATTTCGCTTTAAGATTTTAAATTATAAAGATTAGGAATTTCTTGTAGTCAATTTGCAGGGAAAATAAAAATTCCACTGGTAGGGCAGGCGTCCCCGCCTGCCTTCACAACCTTGCACGATTGCGTTGGCAGGCAGAGACGCCTGCCCTACCAGAGAAGTTTATTTTCATGTTCCGTGGCGAAGCGCACTTCATGAGCAATTACTGGGAAAATAGACCGCTTAATCTCC
>CAZWOY010000511.1:0-2886 GCA_964635255.1 uncultured bacterium | reverse complement strand
AAACCGGTTCCTTGCATTCGCTCTCTACCCGGACGCTTCTATACAGCTTGTATTGACGCATCACAGCAAGAAAAACAAGCTGCGCGTTCGGATCGGCAAGAGTATTTTCAACCGGAAATCGAAGATCAACCTCGGTCAGCTTGCTGCGGAATACGGCGGCGGCGGATTAGAGGGATCCGCCGGATTTCTGCTTGATTACGAAGGATCCGACGAGAAAATCGATGCTGTTGTCGAGAGACTGAAACAGGATGCTTAGATAGCCTTTTCGTATATCCATGACGCTGAGACAGTGTGACATCCTTATAGAGAGTACCGGTCGAATTATGCGGACCTGTTTGTTCTTATTCCTTTTCTTATTCGTAATCCTGGGTTGTGAAAGCGAGCCGTTTCAGCCTGTAGAAGCGGCTCTCAATGAGTATAATTTCGCAAAAGCCCTGCTTTTGCTCGAGGAAATACATAAAGATCCTTCCATAGATAAACGCCGGTACAGGGAATTGCTCATAAAAGCGCTCCTGATCGAGGGCGAACCGGAAAAAGCTTTTGCTGAAATATCCGGATTTGAAAAAGCCGGCGGCGAAAAAAGCGGCAGAAAACATGAAACTGCTAAACTGATGGTCGAATCGGCAAAAATAATTATCCGCGAAACGGACCGGATCGATGAAGCATTCACCCTAATGGACAGCGCCCTGATTCGCGATCCGGGATTAAAAGACGATATAATCAGAACTCTCTGGAACCGATCCGTAGAATATTTTTCTTATCCCGGAGTGGCGGGCTACCGAATTTTTAAATACGCCCTTGAAATAGATCCGAAAATACTGGGACGGATGCGGGGCTACAACCTGTTTTTCGCGAAACGCTACGGAGACATGAACGCGGTCGAGACCAAGTTGGAAAAACTATACCGAGCCGCTGCCGGATATCGAAAGCGCAATGGCAGTCCGCCGCGGTCATTCAGCGGGTTAGCCGGCGTGAACGGCGTGACGCCCGCCGATACGACGCACAATGGCTGGATATTAAGTTTAAAGGATGAAAATGGCGGAATTCAAGCGCTGGCAAAGGTGAAAATCGACAATCCTCACGACATTCCGGTCGAAACCATAATGCGCTTCCCATGAACGTTAAACAGTCCGGCGAATTCGCTTCATTCTCCGATCAAAAAATTGCATCGGGCGTCGATGTGGTTGAAATCGCGCGCGTGAAAAAAATCCTTGATAAATGGGGAGAGAGATTTCTCAAACGCTGCTTGACAGAAATTGAACGCCGGGAATGCAGAGGCCGGGCTCAATCCATCGCCGCGCGAATAGCGGCGAAAGAAGCCGTCGTTAAAGCATTGGGAACGGGCTTCAAAGGCGTTGACTGGATAGACGTCGAAACGCGGCATTTGAATACCGGAAAACCGGTTCTCTATCTCTACAATTCCGCACGGAAACTGGCCCTCCTGCAAAAATGGTCTTCCGCCAGCGTCAGCCTGACCCACTCCGCGGGCGTCGCCATAGCCGTCGTTACGGTCTCGAAAGGAGATTAACGTTTGAAGCGCCAAACGGCGGCAATCACGGTTCTAAACAGGCTCCGCAACTTCGGTTGCTTATCCGCCGGTCAATCCGAACAAATAAACAAATTAATTCAAAATGACCGCTCTATCGAATCCTTCAACCGTCTTTATTCCATAGCAAAGGATCACGACTGGGGAGTTGGCTGGAATAAATATTGGAAAAATAATGTGATAATCGGATGGTATGGTAAATTGACGACCAAGCATCCTTTGCGGTTGGCTGCGCTGGAAATTGAAAACAACGATGCATGTTACAAAGAAATAGCAAACTTACCGATGGATTCGATGTTAAAGTGCATGCTGCCTGATGCGGTTTCACGCGTCTTTGCCGGTTTCGGATTATGTCCGAAACCGGAATTTGACGTCAAACAAAAGCTGACATTGCTCCAAAGAATCGGATTTGACCGGCGCGAATCGCCCTTCGTCGAGCGATGGAAATGGTCTAAAGGCGGCGGTTATGCGGTGTTGTCGGATGAAGGAAGAATGCCGATCGATAAAAACCTCGTCTTGTTCAGGTCGATTGAAAACATAATTGCCGCGCATCATGAATTTCCTCAATCACTGCGCGATAGACTCCAAAATCAAAGCGAGGAACAAAACCGGATTGGTTCGGTACAAAAACTTGATTCAATCGCAGCGATGATAACAGATCTGTTTAGTTTCTATGGTTTTGGAAAACAAAAACATAAAGATTCGGATGTGTTCAGTGTTTTCGAATCCGCATCGGGGCAGATTGTAAAGTTATGGCAAATTTACTGAACCGGCAAATATTCAGCGCATTGAGCAATAATATGGAACATAAAAACTGCCGGCATAATCACATTGAGTGCGCGCTTCAGCGCGCATGAAGCGCGCACTCAAAGATAGATTCCCCAGATTCTCGAACCCGGATTGAAGTTGAGCTCCTCCGGGCTGCTTTGAGCTATTTATGCCTTTGCGGTTAACTCTATCATTCCCCGCAGGCGGGCATATATCCACAATTTGGACATCGATAGCGGCATGAATTTATAAATCCCTTGAATCCACAGCAGGGACAAAATTCGGAAGAATCTCCGGGAAGCGAATTTTCCGGCGCAAACTGCGATAGATAACAATCAGCTTGCTCCGAATCGATCGGATTTGTATCCGAAAGGGTGAAATTGTGTTGGTTTTGCAACATGGCTGCTCCTGCACTTATGTTCACTAAACAACAGTAAGTTAATAGGCATAAATACATTTGTCAAGTGTGAATGCCAATAACGTCGATAAATGTTTGATTGAAGAAAAATATATTGTATAATATTACTGCGTGCATGAAAAAGTGTCATTGCGAGTCTGCCTTTAGCAGACTA
>CAZWOY010000510.1:0-2888 GCA_964635255.1 uncultured bacterium | reverse complement strand
GAGGGCGTCTGCAAGCTCTCATGAACAATGTTTGGCAATGGAAACACTGCATTTTTCTAACGGACTGGCAAGTGGAAAATCATAAGCATTTCAAGGGAAAGATTCTCGGATTTGACATGAAAAAAATCCTGGCTGCGGTTTTAATCGCACTGGCGTTATCGCCATTCTCGTTACTCCATTCCGAAGCGGCAACCGATTTGATCTTCGTGAAAATATCGAAGAGTTTCACCGTCGATCAATCAGCGCTTAGCTTTAATAAAACCGGAATCGAGGAATTGGATATTTTACTCGACGATTTAAACCTCCAATCGATTAAGAGGACCTTCCCTGATTGCCTGCCGTCCGGAACCAATGGCGCAGATTTAAGCAAAATTTTTACGCTTGTGGTTAAGGACGCTGGAATAATTCCGGATGCTCTTAATACCCTTAGCAGTCTGGAATCTGTTGAGTATGCCGATCCGAACGCCAAATTCCAGCCGGCTATCGAGTACAATGATCCGCGATTCGACGAGCAGTGGGGGCTTGAATTAATCGACGCCGCGAACGCGCATGAAATCGAAACCGGCGATCCAAGCGCCGTCATTTCCATTATCGACACGGGATTCGATATGGATCACGAAGATTTAGCCGGCAATATCTGGATTAATCCGGGGGAGGACATCAACGGCGACGGCGAGATCACCGATGAAGACCGCAACAACCGCGACGACGACGGGAATAACTTAACCGACGACTTTTACGGCTGGGACTTTCTTGAAAACGACAACGATCCTGAGGACGAACATAACGATGGCGGACACGGAACGCACTGCGGAGGAATAGCGTCCGCGGTAACAAATAACGAAACCGGAATTGCCAG
Source organism: uncultured bacterium (assembly GCA_964635255.1). Taxonomy (GTDB): domain Bacteria; phylum Electryoneota; class AABM5-125-24; order Hatepunaeales; family Hatepunaeaceae; genus CAZWOY01. The sequence goes on along the minus strand of CAZWOY010000510.1, from coordinate 2,029 downwards.
CGTCGGTTACAACTGCAGCCTTATGCCGGTGCGAGTCGGCACGCCGGAAGTCTTTCAGTTGAACGAAGTGCTGATGGGAATGGAATACGCCGTTCGCGCCGGAGCGGACGTGTTGAGCTGCTCGTTTGGCGGCTATCAGGAGATCAACGTCCTGCAGGATTTAATTAATTACGCCTGGGAGAATGACGTTCTCGCAATCGGAGCCGCCGGGAACGACAATACCGGCGAGCTTCACTATCCCGCCGCGCATAACCACTGTCTGGCTGTCGGATCGACCGGCAGACGCGGACACTATGACGATACGATCTCGACCTTTTCCAATTACGGCGAATGGCTCGACGTGTTCGCGCCGGGATACTACATCCGCTCAACCGACATGAACGGCTCATACCGCCTGCGCAGCGGAACGTCGATGGCGACGCCGCTGGTCGCCGGATTAGCCGGTTTGATTCGAGCTTATTATCCTGAAATTGCCGTCGATGATTTGTGGAACATTATTTTAGAAAACGCGGTAAACATCGACGATCAGAACGAAGACCGGTACAATGGACTTTTGGGAGCCGGTCGCATCGACGCGCCGGCGACGCTTGAAGCTCTGCAGGATTTCACGCCCCGCATTATGATAAATCCAAGTTTTATCAATTTTCAGGAGGTTGAAATCGGCAGGCGCGGCGTCGAAACCGCGATCATTTCAAATGCAGGCGAATCGAATCTGATAATCTCGAATATCGAGAGCGACGCCGAAGTCTTTCAGGTCTTTTTCGACGAGGAAATCGTTATCGAACCGCAGGCGGATTTGGAAATCGAAATCCTTTATCTGCCCATAGATAACGCTGAGGATCAAGGCTTCATAACCATCGAATCCAACGATCCGGTCAACGGCGAGACCATCGCCAGTTTGACTGGAATGGGAATCTACACCGAAAAGACCATCCAGCTTGTCGAGGGCTGGAATATGATCTCGCTGAACATCGATCCGCTGGATTATTACCGGGAAAACGAGGATCGTGGTCCCGGCGTCCCATTGCTTATCGCACAGTTAAACCGGGAAAACGACGATCATCGCATTGAGATTGTGAAGGATTCCGAAGGAAGATTCCATCTGCCGGATTGGGATTTCAACAGCATTCCCTACTGGGATTTAACGCGCGGGTATCAGGTTCTGACGGACGAGGCGTGCAGTTTGACGCTCGAAGGCAGGCTGATTCCTCCTAATGCGCGAATACCGCTTGAACAGGGTTGGACGATCATAGCCTATTATCCCGAATATGAGCTCGCGGCGGCTGCGCCCGATTTCCGCGTTTTATCGACAATTCTGGATCGAGTGATTATGGCGAAAGACGTCGATGGGCTGTTTATGCTGCCGGAGTTTGAGTTCTCGAATATGCAGCCCTGGCGGGAATCGCAAGGCTACATGGTGAAAATCTCAGCAGGTGAGAATATCGTTCTTACCTATCCGGATCCGGCAGAAAACCGAGATTTTATCGACGGGCGCAATCCTGTTGGATTTACAGATAACATCGTTCGCACGGACAGAAACATGAGCGTCTTAATAAACAGAATTCAAGACGCGGCGGTTCCTGTGAGCGGGCGCGTCAGAGCCGTCGATCAAATCGGTAACATCATCGGATCGGGACAGATCGACGACCAGGGCAGGTGCGGTATAACGATCTGGGGAGACGATCCGGCGACTGAATCGAAAGAAGGCATGTTTGAGGATGAGTCATTCCAGTTGGAATTATCTGGAATCGGCGATGGATATCTGACGCGGTTAGAAATTTCCACATTTTTACAAGGCGGCTCGAATAAATATAAAACCGATGGAATAATAGTTATCGAAGCCAATACATCGATTAACATACCGTCAGAATACAGCCTTTCGGGATTGTTTCCAAATCCCTTTAATTCACAGATCCAATTTTCGATCGGACTGCCGGAAGAATCTATGATTTCGATAAATGTCTATGATACAAACGGCAGATTAGTCGATAATGTTATAAATGCAGTTTTTAAAGCCGGTTTTCACAAG
>CAZWOY010000509.1:0-2903 GCA_964635255.1 uncultured bacterium | reverse complement strand
TTCAATACCTATTAGATTGTAGCTCACAAGGTATTCTTGCTTTGATTTGCTTGCGTCAATTCAGTTTTCGTTTAAAAACTGTAAAAACATGCTGTGCATAACTTACATAAGTTACAAAGACCGACGTAGCCCGGATTCGCGGAATCCGGGGTTGGCAAAGTACGAAAACAATCCGACAGATCCGGATCCGGGAATAGCTCTATTCCCCGAGCGCGGTCCGCCTTGACCAGGGATTTTATCCTTTAGAGAGTTTAACTGTGCAGGTAAAAGAGCTGACGATTCCCAATAAGAAAGCGCCGGTTAAGCCAATATTTCGGCGTCGATAACCGTCTTTCAACGAGATTTGGAATAATAAGCTAACTTCATTGTGCGCTGGAACGTCGATAGGATTTAGTACATAAAAAAGGGACACACTCAAACCCGTTCAAAAGCAAAGAGCATGTCCCGGCTTAGGAGTGCAGGAGATTATCGCAAACGATAACTCTTGCATCTCCTAAGTTAAAGCTCTTTTTCTTTTTTCACAAGCTTTAATAAGGAGTAAGTAATGAAACGCAAAATTGAAGCGTCAATTTTTGCACTTGTTGCACTAATTGCCATTGTTGGTTTTTCTATTCATTTCCTGCATGAAAATGCCATGGCAGATACAAGTTATACCGTTGATATTTGGTATTGGGAAGGACCAGACCAACAATGGGAAGAACCATTGACAAATGAAGATGTAGAAATGAATTTTAAAGAGAACGGTCAATGGTCGGGATGGATCGATGCAACGGAAGTGGAGGATGGTCGATACAAAGTTACGCGCCAGAATTCATGCGATGAATGGAAGGTTTACATTAACAATTCTAATGTAACTCCCATTTCGCCAGATTCAAATCCTTGCAGCGATACAGGCGCCACATTGCAATTTGACTGGGAAGTAATTCCATAATTCTTTGTTAACCAATGAACTAAGGGCTAATAATCCTTAGTTCATTTATGCTGAGGAGACGAAATGAAAAAATATATATTCGTTCTTTTGGTTTTTGCTAATGCAATTACAGTAATTGCGCAGCCTCCTGTAGAATGGATTCATTCTTACGATTTTGGCGGCGACGAAGGATTCTGGGATATTTATTCGATACCGGATAACGGTTATGCTTTGTGCGGCGCGAGAGCAGAATTGGGAGATTTCGGCGATGGTTTTGATGAAACAGTTGAGATGCTGATTGTTCGGTTAAATAATGAAGGTGGACAAGAATGGAATTATAGACGCAGAACAGAGAATTCCGCCGATCAGTTATTTTCAATTATCGAGACTGATTCAAACAGTTTTATTTCCTGCGGTAAAACGCAGCAATTGCCTTTAAGAGAAAATGAAAGCCGTACTGTGGTCGTACTTGTGAACAATAATGGCGAATTAATTTGGTTTAATAATTACATGGACGGCTCACTGCATGCTATCATCGAGTTAAAAAGCGGAGAATATGTTGCATGTGGTTTATCCTCTAATCATGGGTATGCAATTTGTATAAATTATGATGGCGAAGTATTATGGGAAAATATATATGAAGAATATACTATCAGTGGATTGTTATCCATGCGCGAAACCCAGGATGGAATCATAATGATAGGCGATATCTTAAGTGATAATGAGTTGGATGCTTGGATCATAAAAATAAATTACGACGGTGAATTAATATGGTCTCGAATACATGATTTAGATTGGTTTGAGACCGGAGTTGAAATTATTTCCTGCAGACAGGGAGGCTTTCTAATTGGCGGAAGAGTTAGACAGGAAGGTTTTAGAAATCCCAATATATTATGCCTGAAAATAAATGATAATGGAGATATCGATTGGTGGCGGCGTTATGCATATTTAAATGGCGATCGCTACGGAGGCTGTTCAGGATTAGTACAATTAGAAAATGACGAGTATGTTTTGGTCGGAAAAGCAGGAGGCGGATATAGAGATCCTACTTCATTGCCATTTGCAGCTCGAATAATGACCGACGGTTCGGAGAGATGGCATGCAATGTATGATTTTGGGGAAGATGAATTATTTACCGGCGGACTAAACTATTTTTATGAAGTTACTAAGAACACTGACAACTCAGTTATTGGCGCTGGCATTGGGAGAAGGAGAGATGAAAATCGAAGTTATGATGGCTTCGTAATGAAGTTAGCGCCAGAAATACTTGCCCCACAGTTTATCGAGTGGTCGCCTGAAGACACCCTTTTATCCGTACTCTTTAATGAGGAAATAGAGTTTTACGTGCGTGCAGAAGATCAGCAAAATGACGAAGTATCTTTTCTATGGTCTTATAATGGTCTGGAATTTTCAAGAGATACTTTAGCAATCGTACAATTTGATTCTCTTGGAATACAGCAAATAAGGTGCGAAATAAGCGATCAAGAATTTATTAATACGATTACATGGCATGTTGACGTAAGGAATTTCATAATAAATGAATTCCTGCCAGATAGCTTAAATTTAATCCTCCGCCGCGGAACAGAGGTCGATTTCAACCTAAACGTCGAATCCATCGAGGATATCGATCCCAACTACCGCTGGACCCACTACGACCGCAACGGCCGGCGGAACGATTTGGACAATGACGCGGACTCGCTGGATTACACTTTCGACATCACCGGCGATCAGGTCATCGAGTGCCGCGTCTGGCACGAGGACGTCGAGGAGCGGATCGCGTGGGAGGTCGCGGTCAATTCGGTCGTCTGGTGGTGGTGGCCTCACGAGCTGGAGTTCCGCGCGCCGGTGGATACGACCGTCGATTTCTCGATTTTTCCGTTTAACGAAGAATCCGACTCGCTCGAATGCCTCTGGACTATCGACGGCGAGGAACTGGACTTTGGGAACGATATCGATATTCTCTTCAACGAAGTTGGAATGCATGAAGTTGTCG
>CAZWOY010000508.1:0-2905 GCA_964635255.1 uncultured bacterium | reverse complement strand
ATATTGCATAGTATTCCTCATCAAGCGGATTCCGTGAGATGGCGACTATTTTATGTACTTAGTAGTAATACCTTAATGTAAATTTTGACACGGCATGATAATGCCGTTTGCGCCTGTAGCTCAACAGGATAGAGCAACGGCCTTCTAAGCCGTAGGTTCCGCGTTCGAGTCGCGGCGGGCGTACTGGTAAAAGGAAACAACTTACAAGGTATGGCAGAAAAAAAGTTAAATAATTCAGAAAAACCGATTGAGCTCCCGAGCAAGCTCCCCGTTCTCCCGTTGCGCGACATCGTTGTATTTCCGCACATGATACAACCGCTGGTTATCGGCAGGGAGAGAACGATGGCGGCTGTCGATGAGGGAATGTTTCAGAACCGGATGCTGATCCTGCTGGCGCAGAAAGATCCGGGCGTCGAAGATCCGAAAGCCAGCGAAATGTTTCGCGTGGGCGTGCTCGGCAGGATTACCCACATGATAAAGCTGCCGAACGGTCTTGCGAAGATTCTGGTCGAGGGTTTGGTGCGCGTGCAGGTTAATCGGTTTATCAAAAGTAAGAACATCCTCGAAGCTCGATACAAATTACTTGAAGATACACAAAAGGCGGATTCTCATCTGGAAGCTGCCGAACGTCATTTGATCCATCTGTTTAAGGAATTTGTCAAAATGAACCGTCAAATTCCGGATGAGATTACATTAATGATCGATCAAATTTCGGATCCGCGCCACCTTGCCGATTTTATCTCGATACACCTCGGCAAAGATATGGCGCATAAGCAAAAATGTCTTGAAACGCCGGATGTATATAAGCTGCTGGTCAATCTCTCCTCCGACCTGAAACGCGAAGTAGAGATTTTGAACATCGAACAGAACATCGAAGGGCAGGTCAAAGATAAGATCACGAAATCACAGCGAGCCTATTATCTGCAGGAACAGCTGCGGACGATAAAAAAGGAATTGGGCGAGGATCCGGACGATGATATTTCCGACGTCATCGAATACAAGGAAAAAATTAAGAAAGCCGGCATGACCAAGGAAGCTAAGGCTAAGGCTAAAGAAGAGCTGAAACGGCTTTCCAACACGCCGATGCTTTCGCCGGAAGCGACTGTGATCCGCACTTATCTCGATTGGCTGGTCGATGTTCCCTGGAAGAAAACGACCAAAGACGAAACCGATATCGATAAAGCCCATAAGATTTTAAATGAAGATCATTATGGACTGGAAAAACCGAAGGAAAGGATTCTGGAACACTTGGCGGTATTAGCTTTATCGAAGAAAATCAAAGGTCCCATTCTCTGTCTGGTCGGACCTCCCGGCGTTGGCAAGACCTCGCTTGGAAAATCGATAGCGCGGGCAATCGGCAGGAATTTCATCCGCATTTCTTTAGGCGGCGTGCGCGACGAAGCTGAGATCCGAGGCCACCGGCGCACCTATATCGGCGCACTCCCCGGAAGGATTATTCAGTCGATGAAGAAAGCCGGGACTGTCAATCCGGTGTTTCTGCTCGATGAAATCGATAAAATGAGCGCCGATTTTCGCGGCGATCCGTCCTCCGCCATGTTGGAAGTCCTCGATCCGGAACAGAATCACGCCTTTTCAGACCACTATCTCGAAGTGGATTACGATCTGTCGCAGGTTCTTTTTATAACCACCGCCAACAACCGCGAAGCCATTCCCTGGCCGCTGCAGGACAGGATGGAAATCATCGAGCTTCCCGGCTACCTGCATCAGGAGAAGTTCGAAATCGCCAAACGGTTCCTCATCCCGAAACAGATGGAACAAAATGGCTTCAAGCCGAAAGACGTCGCGATTTCGGACAATTCCATCAACATGATGATCGAAAAATACACCCGGGAAGCGGGGGTCCGCGAGTTGGAGAGGATGATCGCAAAAGTAATGCGCAAATCGGCTCGCGAAGTTCTGAAAATGGCAAAAAGGCGCAAACCCTTCAAGATCGACAACCGCGCTGCGAACCGGATGTTAGGCGTTTATCCCTACGAAGGCAGAATTGCGGACGGCAGGAGTCGAATCGGAGCGGCTGTCGGTTTAGCCTGGACGCCAACCGGCGGCGACCTGCTGCTGATCGAAACGGAAATTATGGACGGCAAAGGTTCGATCACGTTAACCGGAAGCCTGGGCGACGTAATGCAGGAATCCGCGAAAGCGGCTTTAACCGCCGTCCGAAGCAGAGCCGGTTTAATCGGTTTCGACGGCGAGAAATATCTCAAACAGGAAATCCATGTCCATATTCCCGAAGGCGCCGTCTCAAAAGACGGTCCTTCCGCCGGCATTACGATGGCTGTAGCCATAGCCTCCGCGCTTTCAAGGCGACCGGTTCGAGGCGATATCGCCATGACGGGCGAGATAACGCTCAGAGGCGAAGTCCTGCCTATCGGCGGACTAAGAAATAAGCTCATGGCGGCCTTGCGCGGCGGCATAAAGAGGGTCATTCTACCCGAGAAAAACAAGCGCGAACTCAGCGAAGTCCCGGAAGCCGTCAGAAAACCTCTCGAGATTATCCCGGTAAAAAACATCGACGAAGTTTTCAAGATCATGCTGCTGCCCGAAGAAAAAAGCCGTAAACCTACCGTGCCGAGCAGAAAGAGCCAGATGCGCGCGAGCGGTTGCCCGGAGCCGGCGTCGCGGTCGATAGATGTAGCTACACTCACCATTGAAGTGTCGCTACAGCACGCTCGCAGGTCAACCGGTACCGGCGGGGAAGGGGTTGCGCGAGGCGAAGTGGCGCTGGTGCCAGTACGGGTAGGGCCAGGTGGTCTCGCTCGCCGCGTCGAGCTTCGCGACCTGCTCGGGCGATAGCGACCAGCCCACGGCGCCCAGGTTGTCCTTTAATTGATTGACAACTTCAGACGAGGGTACGCGTGTATTGTGCGGTGAGGAGTTCGGTGTT
>CAZWOY010000507.1:0-2913 GCA_964635255.1 uncultured bacterium | reverse complement strand
CTGACGCCCAGAATTATCGCATTGAGTGCGCGCTTCAGCGCGTACCGAGCGCCTCTGAGCAGTCCAAAATTCCCAAAACAAAAGCATACAAAAAGAGAGTCGTCGAACACAATGTTCGTGTTCGACGACTCCAGCCTCTAACTAAATTTCAACGCACGCAATACACGATTTAAGGAAATTAGCGTACTAATGTAATCTTCCGCTGAATTTCCCGAGCGCCATCGGTTAACTTGACTAAATATATGCCTGACGACCAGCCGGCGCCATCAAGTGTAACGCTGTGCTGTCCGGCAGAATAGGTATCGTTGATGACGTTCGCCATTAAACGGCCTGACAGATCAAACACGGAAATATTAATATCCGCTGTTTTATCCAGGGTAAATTCGACCGTTGCCGTGGGGTTGAACGGGTTCGGGTAGATCGAAGCTATTTCGAAAGAGTGCGGCGTTAAATCAGTATCATCGACACTGCTCGCTTCGGTTACCGTCATGGAAATGTTAACCCAGATAACTTCCGTTTCAGGCGTGTTATGATCGAACTGTACGAAAGCTTCGTACGTTGTCCCCGGTTCGATTCCTGAGGCGTCGAATTCAAGCGTCATCGATTGCGAAGCCTCGGGATCGAGCTGTCCTTGCAATGGGCTGACGTCGAGCCAATAGAAATCCGTCCCGGCTTCAAACGTGCGCATCCAGTCTTCGCGCCCCTGCATCTGACAGACAAGAACGGTAGTAAACGGAAACAGTTCCGACGTCATCTCGCCGCCGCCCGGTTTTTCGTCTTCGTCTTCGGGATTGACCATGCTGCACACCCACAAGTGATCGCCGTTCAAATGGTTGACTTTAACCATTTCGGGGTAGCGCTGGTCGTTCTGTGAAGTCACATAAATTTTATAGCCATCGGGATCTTCTTCGAACCAGGAAAGACCGCTGATTCTGAACCGGCGGTCGTTGTTGATCCGGCTTGTAAATCTGCCGTTGCGGTCGAATGCAAGGATATCCGTCGTAGGTCCTGAAACCCAGAACAAGTCTCTTTCCGGTTCGTAGGTAATGGAATACATCGGATTGGGCATGTACTCGCTGGCGATGCGTACATCCGTTTCCCTGCCTGTCGCGGGATCGATCTGCACGATTTCCTGAGCGTCCACGCCGTAAATGTATTCGCCGTCGGTGGTCAGATCGCGCCAGCCGTAGTTGCTTTCCGATATCTGATCCCACTGATCGACTACGTTGCCTTCGAGATCGACCTTATACATCTGGTTAATAGCATCGGCGCCGCTGTTGCCGCCGGCAATCCAGAAAAAGCCATCAAGGTAAATAGCAGCCTGCAGTCGGGTGTCTTCGAGATTAGCGCCGGCGTCGAAACTGGAAATCTCATCCCATGCATAGCCTACAACCTGCACGGTTCTGAGCCGCGCGTCGTATTCCAAAGGTCCGTCGCCGGTATTGGTGATCGCGGTTTCGAGATTCGCCTGTGTGTTCTCTTCGACTTCTTCGCCGATTTCAACCGGATCGATGTTCAATTCAGGATGCATCATCCTGAATTGAATTTCCATCTCCCGTTCGCCGTCGAATGAATACTCAGCCGCATTAATCTCGGTATATCCGCGTCTTTGAACCGTCAACGTAAATTGTTCGGTCGGGATCCGTGTGATTTCAAATCTGCCGTTATCGCCGGTAACCGCACTTAGCGTTCCGCCAGGGAGGGATACGTGAGCGCTGTCGATGTTGGTATTGTACATGTTGTTAACAACTGTGCCGCGAAGCGTGCCTCGATAGCCGGCTAACTGCTCGATAATATCAAGCAGGTATTCCGCGCGGTCAGATCCTTGATTGTTATTCATGCCGATAAAGGAAATGCTCTGGCTGTAAGTGCGCCATCCGCCGCCTCCATCGTAAAATGCAGAACGTAAATGTCCTGATTGGCATGAGTTAACAGCTTCCGCACCCTCAAGGAGGCGAATGTAGTCAGGGCGATTGGCGGCATAGCCGTTGGTAGTATATCCGAATCTGTGAGCGCCGAAGCGGTTGCCGTCTTCGCTTTCGAGCGTTCGGACAGCGCCGTCGCCGCTTACCCCGGCGTATTCGATATTAAAGTAGTCAATGATGTCATCATTGCGATGGTTTGCAACCCAATCGTTGCCTTCAACATAAAGCCCGTGGTTGGACTCTAAGTAATCGATAAGTTTTTGCTGGTCGTTGGAGCCGATCCGACTCGCTGGAGTTCCGCCGCCTCAACCAGGACAGTAAAAACTTAACGGGACGATTATGACGTCATACTGATTCAAATCATTCGGCAGATTACGATGGTGATCGTAATCCACGTTTTCCTGATCCAATGTTCGCATTATCGATTGTTCCGCCGTCAGATTTGTTCTGAAGACCGGATCATACTGCCGGAGATTATTGTCGTGCTCCCACACGAAAATATTAATGTCGGCAAAAGATTGACCGGTGAACAAAAACGCGAACATTAGCAGGAAAACGAAACTTAAACGCGAAAATTTCATTTTTCCTCCATACGTCCTAAGTATATCCTTCAAATTGCAAAACTTATGTAAATAACTCGCCATCCGCTATCTGAACATTACCATGTATTCGAATCTTATCATTTCAAAATACGAATATAATAAACGTTTTACTAAACTTCAAGTTTAAATAACGATTGTTTTTAATAATTTACTGGGAAAATAAAAAATTCTACCGGTAGGGCAGGCGTCCCTGCCTGCCATTGCGACTCTGCCTGCCAGTGCGTCCCTGCCTGCCATTGCGACTCTGCCTGCCAGTGCGACTCTGCCTGCCAGTGCGACTCTGCAAGGTCGAGAAGGCAGGCAGGGACGCCTGCCCTACCAGAGAATTTATTTTTCATGTTCCGTGGCGAAGCGCGCTTCATGAGCAATTACTGGGAAAATAACGT
>CAZWOY010000506.1:0-2922 GCA_964635255.1 uncultured bacterium | reverse complement strand
CGAAGGAAGATGGATTCCAGCTTTCGCTGGAATGACTGCGTACGGAACGTTATTTCCCCCGTAACTCTTCGTTTAACCGCGACTTATTCATGGCGACCGATGGGTAAATAAGAGCTTTGAAAATATTCATTTCTCCTTAAAAACTGCGTATTACGTTCTAAAGTACAAATTTTAAGAGGAGCGCCATGTCTAAATCGGAACCGGAGTTAGACGCTGGAAACGCTGAATTTCTGTCCGAGGTCTTAAAAGGGTTGAAATCGAATCCGAAAACGCTTCCATGCAAGTATTTCTACGACAAAAAGGGTTCTGAGCTTTTCGAAAAAATAACGCGACTGCCCGAGTATTATTTAACCCGGACGGAAATGAAAATCATGCGCGAGAATATATATGAAATCGCGGAAGCTGTTGGTCCGGCGGCGGCGATAATCGAATACGGCAGCGGGAGTTCGGCTAAAACGGAGTTCCTGCTGGAACGCTTGAATAATCCGGCGGTTTACGTGCCAATCGATATAAAGGATTAACGGCGAGACGATAGCTTTCGAAGCCGGCGAAACTATCCACATCAAATTGACTTTATAACAAATCCTAATTTTAGTCGGGTTCTCGACACAATGAAAGTAAGATTTGGTTGCCTTCGCGACTTTTAGTGTGTAAAATAGTATTGACTATGTGTAAAATGCCCTGATTTTGTCAGTTCTGCGCAGGAACGCATAAAGAGCAAATCCGCTCTTATGATATACAGTCTGAGATTTTGAGTCGGGAACGGCAGTTAAACGAACAATGGAGAGGAAAAGTGTATGCGTCAGAACGTATCAAGCGCTGCAACGAAGAACTAAAACGGCTTAAACCGGATTTTGGTCCGGTTGGATTTTTCAATAGATTTCGGCGAGACGCCTTCTTTGCGCCCTTTTTGGGTGTGGGGGAGGTATTTTGCAGATCCGCTAAAAATATATTACTTATGAGGAATCAATGCCAAACCAGAAACAAAACCGATTAACCAACGCTTTAACGCTAATTCAATCGTCTTTGACTGTATTGTTTGTATTTTCCGCGCTGCTTTACGCTTTCCCTTATGAGCCGTTTCTGTTGGCGGAATTTAAGGGTTATCGGGAGTTATATAAACTCAATAGGTGCATATATTATTGGTGTTGGAGATCAAAATAACGACGGCTTTAATGATTTTATGCTTTTTCATAGGGTACTGGATGACCAAGAAAATGATAAATTTGCTCTCTATTACGGTGGCGCTCAACTCGATACGATTCCTGACTTTACTTTCCCATTGGTTAACAATCAAACCTCTTATCAGATTTACGGAATCGGCGACGCAAACAACGACGGTTTCGATGACCTTATGTTCACGCAAACAGAGCGCAATGTTCGCTATGCGCTGATGTTGGGAGCGGAAGAATTCGAGGACACAAGTTTCGTCTGGAGCGTGAGTTTTGACGATAGCTTACGCAGGTGGGAAGACGAACTTGGTTACATAAATCTTTTTCAGAAGCGCCCGAATTGCGGTGACTATTTCGGCGATGGCAATAAATGCCTGATAATTAATTGTTATAATACTTGGGAGATAAATGAAGGAACTGAGTATGAGGAATCGAGATTCAGCAATTTAATTTTATTTTTCAGAAATATCGATCAGGGCGAAGTTCAAATATGCGAAAACCTTGGCGAAAACTATAGCAACCGGACATGGGTGCATGAGGTCGATGGCGCCGGTGATTTTAATGGCGATGGTTATCCGGATGTGGCGGTATTATACGAGGTGTTCGGCGGTGATTATCGCAGATATGCGGATATCTACTACGGCGGACCGGATCACGATTACGACAACGCTGACCTGACGATTCCACTGCCGCTTCATAATGTCTGCGACATTTAGGTTCCCGGCGATCTTGACGGCAACGGCTGCGATGACTTGTTAGCATTGTGGGATGGTTCGGATATTTTCGGGTACCTTTTCGGAGCCGGACTTGAATTTGACGAACCACATTTCAGGATACACGATGAGACATTCGGCATATATATGTATCCCTGCGGCGACGTCAACGGTAATGGCTATGATGATATCTTTTATAAAAACAGTCAAATCAGGAATGAAGAATTCAGCGGAAGAGTCCGTATTTACGCCCTCGATGAAGAACATGCGCATATTAATGATCATCTTCAATGCGAAGACATGAATTATACTTTATTCCAAACTTTTCGATAATGTCCCCTATTTATTGACACAACTCCGGCCTTGTGATTAAATATAGAATACTCCAAGGGGAATCCGTAATACCAGCGACTTGAGCCGGCGTCCTTGGCGTAGTGGTTCTGTCCGGATTTTTGCTCTGGCTGGTATGTGGTTCTACAAAGTTGTAACAAGCAATTACAATAGCCGCCTTGTATATTCAAAATGCTTTATCCTTAGCGAAACATAAACTATTACGATGCAAATGACTGTCGCGCCGCCGAAGCTTTCCGTTTGAACGCTCTATATAAGCCGTATTGATAGTTTGACTTGAAGACCTCGCTAATCGTTCTTTGATCCGATAGTAATCGCCGTAAACTACTTTTCGCTCCACTTTGACTACCTTGCCATTTTTACGCACCTTATGGACAACCGCATAATCTATTTCGGGATCTATTGCCTTGCGGGGCTTTCGGGGACGTCCGGGTTTGCCTGTTGGCTGCAGTGTTTCTACGGAATGGTATGCTTCTAAGTCGGAAACAGCCGTTTTTTTTGAACAAACGACCACAGTTCATCCAATTGGCATTCCTCCAGCTGCGAGGAATGAATAAGATTGGATAGAACGTTGAGGCAGTGTCTGCCAGCTTTACGTATCACCCGATTGACAGCGTCTTTGTCCAGCTCTAAAATGCTTGCGGTAGCGCGAACGCCGTTCCCTTCAGAGACACAGCGAATGATCT
>CAZWOY010000505.1:0-2941 GCA_964635255.1 uncultured bacterium | reverse complement strand
TGAAGCGCGCACTCAATGTGATTATACCAGCGATTTTCATGTTCCGTGGCGAAGCTCGCTTCATGAATAATTACTTGCAAATACAAAAAAACGTATTTAATTTACAGGAACTATGTTTAACGTCGATAAACATATCAGTCACTGGAAGGAAAGCTCAATCGAAGATCTTGAAGTTGCCGGACAGCTTGTCAAAAACGGCAAGTACAGGCACGGATTATTCTTCGGACATTTAGCGCTTGAAAAGATTATAAAAAGCTACGTGGTTTAGGTTACAAAAAACCATCCGCCCAAGCTTCACAACTTGGTGCGGTTAGCTGAACATGCTGAATTGCCATTGCGGGAAAAAGAAAAGAGCATACTTTCATTAGTAAACAATTTCTGTATTGCAGGGAGATATACGGAATTTTTGGGTAAACTGCCTTCTAAAGCTGAAGCAAATCGAATATTCAAAGATATTGAGGTAACTCGTAAATGGTTGATGAAAAAGTTAAATCAAGCGTAATTAAATACCTGAAAACACTGCGAAAGGACGGATACCCGGACGCCCAAGGCGTGATTTTCGGCTCGTTTGCCGTGGGAAAGCCGCATAAATGGAGCGATATCGACTTGATTGTGCTGTCTGCGAAATTCGACGCAGGAATCGATCTTTCGGACCGCCAGAAACTGTGGCTGACCGCAGCCAACGTCGATTCGCGGATCGAACCTATCGGATGCGGACTCAGGCAATGGGAAGAGGACGACGGGACGCCGATTATCGATCTTGCGCGGCGGGACGGGGTTTTGGCGGAAGGATGAAAATCCTGGATACGCGGGATCCAGGTTGCGAGACTTTTCAAAATATCCTAATTTCGCTTTTTCCACTGAAAAGGATCGCGGTGCTCATGGAATATTGCTAAAATATCGATCTTCTCCAGTCTATATAAATTGAAAATCGCATAAGGAAACCGACGAATTAGAGCTCTTCTGATATTCTTGTGGACTTTCGGGTAAATCCTCGGCGTTTCGATAATTCTCTCTAAAGACTCTTCAATCTGAATCAATAGATTTTCCGCAGCGCTTTCGCTCTGTTCAGAATACCATCGATATGCTTCCGCAGCATCATTTTCAACTTCAGAGTGGAAACTTATCTTTGTTTTCATTTCTTTGGCTTTATTCGCTCTTTAATTTCCTCCCAGGAAATTCCATCATCCGGTGAAGAATAATAACTCTCCAGCCTGCGATCAAGTTTTTTGCGCTGCTCGTCGGTAACGTCCAGTTTTTCCTGCTCGGCGAAAATACTCTCCCAGATTTCGCCAACCAGGGAAATTCGGTCCGAAAGACTCAATTTCTTGATCTCTTCAAACGCGGTTTCGCGGTCCATTTTACATCCTTTTTGGTTTTGTCTTTGACCGGCAGGCACGGTCCGGGCTGCATCAAAAAAACGATCTCTCCAGAGATCGACCAATTACCGCCTGTTTACTGTCGAATCCTAATACTACTAATATGTGCATAAAATAGTCACCATCTCACGGAATCCGCTTGACGAGGAATACTATGCAATATCAAGATGTTAGGAGATTGCTTAGTCTGCTAAAGGCAGACTCGCAATGACATTTTCATGCACGTAGTAATAACTTTCCCCTTCCCGCTATCATGAAACCGTCCAATCACCTGCGCAAGGCAATCATTGTTCCTCAAATTTTGCTGAAGTTCAACGGATTTGCTCTCCGGACAGGCTATCAGGAAGCCTCCGGACGTTTCCGAACCATAAAGCAGCGTTTTCCACTCCTCGGGGACTGATTTATCGAACTCGATGCCTTTTTCAAACGAGTTCAGGTTCTGTTTCATGCCGGCGTCGGTCACGCCGTCTTTGATCAGGTCCAAGACTTTGGGCAGAACCGGGATTTCGTTCACGTCGATGGCGACCGATAAGCCGCTCGCTTCAGCCATCTCCCAGCAATGGCCTAAGAAGCCGAAGCCGGTTACGTCGGTGCAGGCGGCGGCTATGCCCTTCATCGCCTCCGCGGCGCCGGCGTTGGATGTGGTCATGACCTCGACAGCCTGCCGGTAAAGCGATTCCGAAACGACGCCTCTCGAGACGAGCGCCTGGATAACCGTTCCCGTGCCTAACGGCTTGGTCAATATCAGGACGTCCCCCGCTCGGGCTCCGGCATTGGTGATGATTTCGTCCGGATGAATCTCGCCGGTTATCGCCAAACCGTAGCGGATTTCTGCATCCTGAAACGTGTGTCCGCCCAACATCGCCACTCCGGCTTCGACGGCGGCGTCCTGTCCGCCCTTCAGCATCTCGCCCAACACTTCGGGTCCCATTCCTCCGGGGAAGCCCACGACGTTCAGAGCCGCCAGCGGTTTGCCGCCCATAGCGTAAACGTCGGACAATGAATTTATCGCCGCGATCTTGCCGAACGTGTAAGGATCGTTCACTACCGGCGCGAAAACGTCCACCGTATGGACTAAGGCGCGGTCTTCGCTGATGCGGATAATGCCCGCATCGTCGGCGGTGTTCGTCCCGACGAGGACCCGGTCGTCTTTAACCGGCGGCAGATAAGATAACGCAAGCGCCAACTGCGCTTTATTGACTTTAGACGCTCAACCAGGGCAGGCGATTGTCGCCAGCAATCCCGGTCTGCGCTTAGCCTCCGCCGCCGCATCCTTGTCGAAGAAAATATGGCATTCGCAGTGTCCCTGAGCCTTGATTTCATCGTGAAATTCGGGACAGGGGCAAACCGGATCGGCTTTCTCATCGACGGGATGATGCTGCTTGCAGGGGCAGTAGTGTTTGTCGTGTTGCTGCTTGTTCGCCGCCATGTAGGTCGCAGTCCGCTCAAACGATTTTTCGTTCGGATTCAGGACATACCCAAACCGGTCGGCGACCTTTTGTAGGAAATCTAAAGTTTTTTTCAGTGATTCGTCCATAGGTATAAAGAATAGCCACAAAGGC
>CAZWOY010000504.1:0-2948 GCA_964635255.1 uncultured bacterium | reverse complement strand
TTTATACCTATTCGCTGGAAAATCCTGAATCTCCTGAAATTATCCATGAACTTTCAATCGATTCGGATCATGAACTTTATGACATTAAAATTGATGGGAACATTCTTTACGGAACCGCTTTTCATACCGGATTGATGGTTGTATCACTTGAGAATCCCTCACAACCCGAGCTTCTTGATATATATGGAGACTATCGAAGAAACCTTAAGTTTGATTATGAAGATGATATCCTTATTACAGCAACGGATTTTGAGATGCGCGAGACCGGTTTTGTCGTTTGGGATATTTCTGATCCTCATAATTTAAGAATACTGCTCGAAATCGACGTCGAGCAGAGTTTTAGAGATATTGAGATTATTGGTGATTATGTCTATTTATCTTCAATCGGAGAAAACTCTATTTGGATATATTCTATTTCCGATCCCATGAATCCTGAATATCTTTCTCGTATTGAGTTAACCCATCATGGCATGGATCTGAAGGAGGTAAACAATCTACTTTATGTAATGTGCTTTACACCGGGAATTGAGATATTTTCACTGGATGATCCTGAACATCCGGAACTAATAGGATATTATGATACACCTCATGCCACCAAAAATATTGCGATAAAAGACAATATCGTTTATACCGCTTCGAGCAGTGATTTCGGCGTCTATGATATAAGCGCGGTGCAGGGAATGTGGTTCCTCGCCCTTTCCGCCGAATCCCACGCCTTCGACAGCGTCATGGTTGACAGCAGCGCCGCCTGGGAGCTTGAGATGACCAACACCGGAAGGCTGGATCGCACGATTACCGGCTTAAGCCTCGACTCGGACGTTTTCGCCTGTCCTTTCGATTCCGTCTTCACCCTCGCTTCCGGGCAGGACACCACCCTTACCATTACTTTTTCTCCGCAGGCGGACAGCCTCTATACGGACACCCTGACCATAGCCTGCGGCGACCGGACGCTGCCGGTAGCGCTCAGCGGACGCGGGTATCTGCCGGACGCGGTTGCGGAGACTGTGGACGCGCCGCTGGAGTTTGGGCTGAGCGGGGCGTACCCCAATCCGTTCAATTCGACCGTCAGGATCGACTATTGCATCCCGGCGAATCAAAACGTTAAATTGTCAATCTACGACCTGTCGGGCCGAGAGGTCTGCGTCATCCGCAACGGCTTGACCGGCGCGGGCAGGCGCACGGCTGTCTGGGAAGCCGCGGCTATGCCGGCGGGGTTGTATTTCTGCCGGCTGGAAGCGCAGGCTGGCGCGACGACGAAAAAGTTAATGTTGGTTCGGTAGCGGAAACGTGGAATGCAGCGGAAAAACGGAATGCAGATGACGAACCCGGAATGCGGTCGCTTCCGGGCTAACAAGACTATAACAGAAATCAGGATTCGCGGAATCCGGGCAACTTTATATTTTCATAGAATTATTCTTAATCATTCCTTGACAAGCCATTCAACAATTATTTAAATTAGATATGTTATAGCGGCGCGCTTGGTTGGAGTCGCCGCCTGATTTGGAATTCTTTTAAATTCGCTTAGAGGGAACATGCCCGCAATTGGACGTAAACTCGCATTTAGAATGCTGACGGCAGTATTCTTGGTTAGCTTGATATTCGCCGGCTGCGAACAACAGCCTGTCGGATACATCTTCGAGCCTGAGCAGCGCGATAAAGGCAATCTCGCGCGCGGCATAGCCGCAGTTGTAAATTCGCTGTACGATAACGCAGATGAAGCGGTTAACTTTTTAGACCAAGCCGCTTTAACCGATGACTACAGTTCCCTGCTGCTGGGAGGCTGGATGGAAGTTCCGATGGTTGACAGCCTTTCGGGGGATCCTTTCGTTCTCTACGTCAGAAACTATTTAGATCAGCAATATTATTTAATGCGATTTAATCGGGATCCAATCCCCAATGCGGTTCGGACGCCTTCGGGAATCGACTACACATACGCCGAGATACGCAGCTATCAAGACAGCCGTACCAGTGAATTTTTCGGCGCAAACAGCGAATATGTGCAGCTTATGCTCAATTATTCCGATAACGGTCAGGACGTTGAGAACGTCGATGGCTGGGTGGAAGTGATTACGACAATTATTGTCGAAGAAGAGATCGAAACGGCTGGCGCGGGCAATGTGACCATCGAACGCAGGATTCCTGTGACAGCTCAAATCAAGCTTTACGATTTCAGCATCGACGAGGAAGACTTAAAATCACGCATAGTCATTTTAGGAAGCTACCCGGTCTGGGATGAACTCAACGATTACCACGGCATTCAGATTCAGGGCGAGATTAATATGAAAAAAGACGGAACCGGCAGCGGCGAAATATGGATGTGGGGTGAACGAGCGGTAAAGATATATTTTACGGGCCGATCATTCGGTTTTGAAGGCTACTACACGCTCGCCGAAGAAGATCACGATACACGCTATGCTCTGGACTAAAACTTTGTAAAATGCTTTGCATAAACGCCCGCCCGACTGAATCGGGCGGGTTTTTTTATTTTAATCGATCTCACAATCCAACGGATAATAAAACATGGTAAATGAAGAACGCTTAGAACAAATCCGGCGGCGGCTTGAAAAAATGATCGGCGTCAGAGTCAGCAATCGACGAATTAAATCGATTAAGATTAATTCACGCTATCACTGGTAGCCGGACATGCGGATTATTGTCGGGCAATGGTATGAAAACCTTGAACCGGAATCTCCTCTCGAAAAAGTAATTGCAATATTCGAATCGACGGTTTTCCTGGTTTGCACGCCGCAGCGCGGCGGAGAAAAAGGAATGCCCTATTTTTTCCACCGGCAGGACGTGCAGAAAGTCGAATACGAAGAATGTTCTTAGAAAACATCTGTTTTAGCTTTACTTAGCCAAAACCATCTTCCGAACCCGCCTGACGCCTTCAGCTTCCAAAACCGCAAAATACAACCCCGCCGGAGCTTCACTCCCATCCCACGAAAACG
>CAZWOY010000503.1:0-2954 GCA_964635255.1 uncultured bacterium | reverse complement strand
TAGGGCGGGCGTCCCTGCCTGCCAGCATTTCCTACATTACTAACAGGCAGGCAGAGACGCCTGCCCTACTGAGGAATACTATGCAATATCAAGATGTTAGCAGATTGCTTAGTCTGCTAAAGGCAGACTCGCAATGACACTTTTTCATGCACGTAGTAATAATAAATGCCAACTTGTACGCTTCGGAATCTTTCAATTTCCGATACGACTGTAGTTAGTTAAAAATATATTAATTATTCCCGCTATTCAATACCTTTATTCTTTGAAAATAAATTTATTATTTTTAACATTATAGATGTGGAATGCGTCGCTGCGAAATGAGATCATTTCACCGGATCGGTCTGGGTCAAAATCGGAGTAAATCTGAAGGCGCAGATTAACGATTGAAAGTTTAAACCAAAACGCTATTTTTAATCGATGAAAAAAGTTGACATTCTAAAGGATCCCAAGTCAGGTTCCTGGAAAGAGATCCGCAGAAATTTAATCACGGGAACGCTTGTTATCGGTCCTGTCGTTGTAACGTTATTCCTGTTGTGGAAGAGTTTCCAGTTTATCGACGGAATACTGGCAACGGCTGTAAATAAAGGACTGCAATGGATTCTCGATCTTGATTTCCTGGACGAACATACAATCCCCGGGCTGGGATTTGTCACGCTTATAATTATCTTAATCATAACCGGCTATGCCGCCCGATATGTCGGCGTTCAGTGGATCATTCAACGATTTGAAAAAGGCGTCAACCAGATTCCACTCGTAAACCGGATCTATAGAGCCATTCAACAGATCAGCGAAGCGATTCTTTCGGGGAGGCAGGAAGTTTTCAAAAAGGTGGTTTTGGTTGAGTACCCGCGCAAAGGCATTTACTCCATCGGAATCATGACAGCCGACACGGGAGGGCTTGTTCAGTCAAAACTCCCTAAAGACTCGATCAGCGTTTTCCTGCCGACAACGCCAAATCCAACCTCCGGCTACTTGCTGTTCATTCCCAAGGAGGACGCCATAATACTCGATATTTCAGTTGAAGACGCGCTAAAAATGATCATTTCCGGCGGCGCTATTAATTATTATATCGATGATAATAAATCTTGATCCCGAAATTCAGAGTGCGTTCCCGGAATTTCCCAAACGATTGGTCAACTCGTCGTCTGTATCTCATTTATTGATACGCATAATTGTTTTACTTTTGACTGGTATCTTTTATTTAGCATCATCGGAACCTTTCGATTCTCAGCCTTCCGAGAAAAATGCGATGCAAATTGGATTGTATAAAGGGCTCGATACCGATGGCTGGCGCGGCAGACTAATCCTGGAATTTCCATTTAAGAACGACGGCGCTATTACACTCCATCAAAATATCGACATTACTTCACGCAATGCCTACAACTACCATCGTCAATGGAAAATCGACGAGCAGCTCGATATCGATGTTGAAAAACGATTATATCAGAATCTATGGTGGCAGATCGACGCCGAATTCGAACAGTTTTATGATCAACGAGCTCGCAATATAAGAAATGACCGGCGCTCCAATCCCCTGCTGCTGTCAGGTTTTTCGCTGTCGCCGCCCAACTTTTCCACACACAGCGCCGGAGGCGTCGATAACTTTCGCTATTATTCCGGGATTGGAGGGATTTTTTCCGACGAATCGAACTTATATTTTAAATTTGCACTGGGACCGGTTTTTGAAAAATACAAGCGCGACGATCTCAAAGGCGTCAGGTTTCACTACGAACTCGATGCAATGCGAAACGAATATGGATTTACCGTTAAATCGAAAGGCGCAATCGATCATCTCAATATCGGCAATAACAGCATTTTCAATGCCGCGCTGAATGGCAGTTGGGGGAAAGACGGCGGCGCACAAGAGGAAATAACTTTCGTTTATGATTTTACGCAGCATAACAATCTTTTGGGCAGTTTAACAAAATACGAACAGCGCAGAGACATGGAAATGCGCTTGATTAATTACCTAAAGACTGACTTAACAAATAAATGGAGCGCCGGATGGGATAGTGAACTGTCCCAGAACCGAACGGATTACAGCGTTTCAGAATCAGAATATCATGAATTCTTATGGAAGAATAGCCTGAATTTATTATGGAAAGAGAATCGATGGAATATTAATTTGACCGGTGGCGTCGATTTGCAGGAGCAGGAATACTCGGGGGCGCTATCCAAGGGACTGCGCGAGCGGATCGGCTGGAGGACGACGTATTTTTTTAATGAGGAAGATACTTTAGCCATAGATATCCAATCGATGAAGTATAAGTTTGACACTCCGGATGAAAACGATTTTAACGACCGGGATGAGTTGCGTTATCAATTCCTCATGGAATCGGGACTCGAAATAATGCCCGGTTTCTTTTTGAAACCTCAATTGGAAGCCGATCTGCGGCATTTGGTATATATTTACCGGGAAAGAAGCGGGGAAAACCGCTGGAACAGGCTATTTAGACTGGCATTGGAAATACCATGGGTGGATGAACCGATAACAAACCTGGCAAGATTTGCCGTAACCAGCAACTACACCGACTACGATTACCAGCCTGCAAAAGTGGAAAACAGCCGGGTTTATCGTTCAAGCTTTATATCAGATTCTTTGAGTGTAAAATTTCAAGAATTCCTGAGGTTGAACACGTACTTTTCGCTTATCTTCGACGATCATGGCAGATTGCATTGGAAGAAATGGATCCAGGATATCTCCGAAGAAGGCCTGGGAATTTCATTCTCGGCAATGCCTAATTTTATAGTTACTGAAAGGCTAAGTCCGGATTTCTCAGGCTGCAGTTTAGGCTTCGGATGGAGCTGGCATTACCGGGAATCGTATCAGAGCCTCCCCGACGATCAGACAGAACTAATCGAATTAGTCAGGTCTAATGGACCGATGTTCACTTTTATAACGCCGGATTTAAAGAAATTTTATATCGAATTAAACGGGGGCGTTCTTTATGTGG
>CAZWOY010000502.1:0-2972 GCA_964635255.1 uncultured bacterium | reverse complement strand
TCTGGGTCGCAACCCCCCTGTATCCCCCCTTCAGATAGAATGGGGGAGATTAAGCAGTCTATTTTCCAAGAAACGCCAACTCTATAGCATAAATAAATTGCTATCAAATTGCAACGTATTATATTATAATCATACGATGGCATCGTATTCCGAAGACGGAGAGTCGGGAAAACACCTATCGAGAATCTGCATCTGCGCGTCTTTTATCGAGTTTTTTTACTGAGCGCCATTCTCCGAAGCCCGCGGTTTGTTAAGATTGCATTGAAAGCTTTTACTGCGGGATGATAGAATTTCGTTGTTTAAATGCAGGATATTATGCGAAGATATTCACTTGTCTTTGTAATTATCGGCTTGTTTTTAGGTTGCCAGTCTGAAACCGGAAGAAACGCCATTTCTATGCGGGACGATCTTTCGCAAATTCGCGGAAGAGGCAATTTGGTCGCTATTACCGGCTACAGCGCCACTACATATTTCGTTCATCGCGGGCAGCCTATGGGTTATGAATATGAGCTTTTGGAAATGCTTGCCGAGTATCTTGATGTAGATCTCGAAATTGTGATAGCCGACGATATGGATAAAATTTTCGGAATGCTTAATAACGGCGAAGGCGACGTGGTGGCTCATTCTATGGCGGTTACCAAACAGCGTAAAGAGGTTGTTTCATTCACGAAACCGCTAATGAATGTGAGTATGGTTTTAATACAGCGCAAACCGGACGATTGGCGCAAGATGAAGTATCACGAAATCGAAAAAACGCTCATTCGAAATCCGATCGACCTGATTGGAAAAAAAGTGCATGTGAGGAAGAATTCCTCCTATTATGCGAGATTAGTAAATCTTTCTGAAGAAATCGGCGGAGATATTGACGTCGAGACGGTATCAGGCAATCATTCAACAGAAGAACTGATAAAGAAAGTTTCCCGGGGGCAAATACAATACACAGTCGCGGATGAAAACATAGCCATGATTAATAAGTCTTATTATCGCAACATCGACATAAAGACTCAAATCAGTTTGCCACAGCAAATTGCCTGGGCGGTCAGAAAAAAATCGCCTGAACTGTTGAAGACCATTAACCGGTGGATAGAGTTGATGGAGGACAGTACCGAATACTATGTAATTTATAATAAGTATTTTAAGAATCGGAGCGCTTTTATTAGAAGGGCTAAGAGCGAATTTACATCGGTTTCCGGCGGAGCGTTGTCGCCTTATGACAACACGATTAAGCGTCACGCTGAACGAATCGGCTGGGATTGGCGTCTGCTGGCTTCGATGATTTACCAGGAATCCCAGTTCGATCCCAACGCCTTGTCCTGGGCGGGCGCAGTTGGGATTATGCAGTTAATGCCAAAGACTGCAGAGGAATTTGGAGCGGAAGACCTCTACAACCCTCAGCAAAACATAAAAGCCGGTGTGAATTACTTAATGTGGCTCGATGATTACTGGCAGGATGAAATCCCGGATAAAAAAGAGCGGCAGAAGTTTATACTCGGATCGTATAATGTTGGTTACAACCATATTCAAGACGCTCGAAGGCTGGCGTCAAAATACGGAGCTAGGCAAAACGAGTGGGAGGATAACGTAGCGGAATTTTTGATTAAGAAATCGATTAAGAAATATTATAATGACGAGGTCGTGGAGTTCGGCTATTGCCGAGGGGAGGAACCTGTGAATTATGTCAGCGAAATTTTGGAAAGGCGCCGGCATTATGTGAAGTTGATTGAGGATGAGGTTGTTTCTGTGGATGAGTAGTATTGTGAAATATCCTTTAAAGCGTTACTATATATTAACAAAGAGACTTGATTCTTTGTTATTTAAGAACTTGTAGATACGGAAGGACGATGAAAGAAAAATTTCAGGTAGTATTTTCAGGTAACGGCGTAGAACCGGAATCAATGAGCGCCATCGATTTAGCTGAACAACTGATTCATTTTGAGAGAGCGATTATGGAAACGCTGAAACATGAAAACATAAAACCGCCCAAAAATGATACAGTTTTAAGTCTGGTAAGTTTAGATATTGGCAGCTCTATCCTTACCTACTCCATTAATCGACAATGTATTTTGGGAATCAAGCTAATTGTCGATTATTTAGACACCCATGATCCCCAAAAGCTTCCGGATTCAGCAATTAAAGAACTTAAAGAATTGACCGATAAGAACATATCGAAAAACAGGAATTTCACAATCCAGGAAAATAACTCAATAGGATTGAAATCTGTAAAAATATCAAGCGAAAATCCTCTGCCCGAACCTGCGGCGCTTAAAGAGATCAGAGGACATACTGCAATTTTTGGCAAATGTGTCAGAGTTGGCGGCGCTACAAACACAAAAGCCTCTATCATATTAAATAATAAGAAGTTGTTAATAATTGAATTAAGCGTGGAATTGGCGAAAGAGATTGGACGTCATTTATATGAAGATATCGTCGTCGAGGGAACCGCGACATGGAATGCCAAGGACTGGAGTATTTTGAGATTCAGAGCGACGAGTTTGACTAAATACAGAATAACGGATAGTGAAGAATCATTTGCCACTCTTGCAAGAATGTCCGATGGAACTTGGGACGATGTAGATGCAGAAGATTTCGTTAATTCTCTTCGATATGACTCGGATGAATTAAATTGATTTGTTTAGATACAACGCCTTTAATCTGGGGCGTTCAAGGCGTTTCTAACAAAAGTCAATCAGAAATGATAATTAGAACAAAAAGTTATTTGGAATCTTTAAAAAAGAATAATATCAGAATTATGATTCCCACGCCTGTACTTTCTGAATATCTTATTGGCATTACTCCAAATAGACGTATTGATCATATCGAGTTTATTACAAGCACATATTTTATTCCTTCCTTCGATGCGCCTTCAGCAGTTTTAGCGGCAGAATTAGAAGGGAATCGCAAGTTTATTAAGGAAATAATGATCGATAATAAAATTCATAGGAATTCAATTAGAGTCGATACACAGATATTAT
>CAZWOY010000501.1:0-2988 GCA_964635255.1 uncultured bacterium | reverse complement strand
CAGGGACGCCTGCCCTACCAGAGAAGTTTATTTTCATGTTCCGTGGCGAAGCTTGTTTCGGAAGCGATTCCTTCTTTTCAAGCTGTTCGAAAACATATTAACAAGAGCTTGCAGACGCCCTCGTCTGCAAGCTCTCGCACGCCATTATCGGAAGTCTGCCGCGCAGGAACGACAAAGTCAGGGCTTTTTTATGAATCGATCCTTAAGCGCGCGATTAAAAGCTCTTGATAAGCATCCTGATTGCAATGAAAGCTAAAAACACGGCAAAAATCCGTTGATATACGATCCCGCCGTATTTTTTATTCAGCTTTGCTCCAAATTGCGCGCTTAAAACTGTGCCGATAGCTACCGGGACGCCGGTCGAAATATCGATCACCCCCCAGAATCCGGGCATTTCCAAAGTTCTTCCCGCACCATAAGCCAGATAGCCGGTTACGCCTGACAGCGCCATGAGGCAGGCTATCGCCGATGATGTTCCGGCGACCTTGCCGCTGGGGAATTTAAACAAGAGGATAAATGCCGGAACCATAACTATACCGCCGCCTACGCCGAATAGCGCTCCGATAATTCCCGTAACAAGTCCAAGCGCAAACAACGCCGGTAGATTATATATTGAATTAGCGGCGTCGTTCGATTTTTTTCCGCTATGCCATAAATTAACTGCGGCTAAGAACAAAAAAGCGCCGAACATTATCATTAACAGACCGCCGGACAGCCTGCATCCCAAATAGGAGCCAAGTTGTCCGCCGGCTATAGCCCCGACCGCCGTCAGCGGGATGGCGCGGGGCAGCAGATTATCCTGCCGCCATTGACGCCACGCGGCTGCAGCGGTTGTAAACACCGCGGTTAAAAGACTTGTAGCAAACGCGGCGGTCATCGTATGGTCAAGGTCGAGCCCTTTAGCTAAGAACAGCTCGGTAAAAACCGGAACCAGAATAATTCCCCCGCCAATGCCCAGGTATCCTGCTAATAATCCTGTAATGCCGCCCAGCAGGAACAGCAGCAGTATTGTCAACGAGTTTCTCCGGCGTCGCTGCGATCGGAATTAATCAGCAGGCTGGCGTAACGGCTGCGGTTTTTCAACACATCGATCGCCGCGTTTAAGACCGAATCTTCATCGAACGTCGATCTTATCCGCCAGTTTTTGCCGCCCAGTGCGGAAGCGAGTTCGCGATCAAGACTCTGACGGATGAACGATTCGACTTTCGGGTCGCGCAGCGTATATTTTTCGACCAGTTCGCTTTCCATTTGATCGATAAGTTGAAAGTAATCTTCATCCAAGGTGTCTGTTTCGCCTATTTTCCGCAGTTTATCGAGTTCGATCGCGCCTGGGAAAGGATAATCGAATTCGACGCTGTCTAAAAATGTGTAGAAGCCATCGACGAGGCTGTCCGTAACAACTACAGTGTCGGGGCGGCCGTTTGTGGAAATCCATTCGTCGATATAGTCGAAAAACAATCCCTGTCTGTAAATCTCGGCTCCGACCGGCGTCAGCGACGATTGTTTGATGATAATGTCCGGCGTTATGCCCCCGCCGCCGTAAACAATTCGTCCGGACCTGGTCTCAAATCGTTCGGCAGTCGAATCGACCTCGAACATGGAGTCGTTATCTTCAGTCAGTTCTTCAGTTTCTTCTTGCGCCTCCTGCGCCTCCCGGCCGTATTTTTCACGCTGAATCAGCCTGCCTGAAGGCGTGTAGTACTTCGCCGTAGTTATCTTCAACGCATTGCCGCCCGAGAGATTTACAACTGTCTGAACCAAGCCCTTGCCAAATGTCGGCGTGCCGATAACGACGCCCCGGTCTAAATCCTGTATGGCTCCCGTTACAATCTCCGACGCTGAAGCGCTTCCGCCGTTCACCAGCACGACCAAGGGTATATTGCCGGCAAGCGGCTTGCCTCTGACGTTAAATGATCTATTAGCGTGCCTGATCCTGCCATTAGTCGATACAATCGGATCTTCCGGCTGCAGGAATTGCTTGGAAACGCCGACTGCGGAAGGCAGCAGGCCTCCAGGATTGTTCCGCAAATCGAGAATTAATCCATGAGCGTCATTTTCAAGGATATTTTCCAGAGCTTCTTCGAGTTCTTTCCCGGCGTGTTCCGAAAATCGCACCATTTTTATATATCCGATTTCGTCGTCTAACATGCCTGCAAAAGCGACGTCATGTATTCGGATATTTTCACGGGTAAGCGTGTAATCCAATGGTTTTTCAAATCCGGCGCGCCGGATTGTCAGCGTAACGTTCGTTCCCGAAGGACCGCGGATGACTTCGGCGGCGTCGGAAGTGGTAAAGCCTTTAGTCGATTTGCCATCGACCGCGATGATAACGTCTCCCGACTGCAATCCTTTCATTGCCGCCGGAGTTTCTTCGATGGGAGAAATTATCGTCAGTTCTTTATCAGGACCGCGAATCCCGATTTCGATGCCGACTCCCCCATATTCGCCATGCGTAAGAATTTCCAGACTCTCACGATCCTTAGGCTCATAAAAAACCGTATAAGGATCCAGAGTTTCCAGCATGCCGTCTATGCCGGCTTGAATAAAATCAGCCGGATCGACCTCCTCAACGTATCGTTTATTTACCTCGCGAAAAACGTCTCCAAACAGTTTTATCTGCGAAGTAATTTCACGATAGCGTTGTTCTTTGTCTTCTCCTTCGTTTTCATTCTTATTATCACTGAAGGAAAGAGTCGTTAACAGAAAAAAAACAGTGAAAAACGTAAAAAACTTTCTAAGCATTTAGGAATTTACTCCATCTCTTAAATGTATGTTAAAAATCCCCTCCCTGTATTTGGGAGTTATCCGCTTTGTTAAAAGCAAAATCTTTGAAAACCCGACAGATCGAACGCTCTTGTTCGACATTTTGCCTAAGGGCAGTCATTCCAGCGAAAGCTGGAATCCATGCCGGTTCTCGCGCTATCGATGAAGGCAGATGGATTCCAGCTTTCGCTGGAATGACTGCGTACGTAACGTTATTTTCCCAGT
>CAZWOY010000500.1:0-2998 GCA_964635255.1 uncultured bacterium | reverse complement strand
TATCAAGATATTAGGAGATTGCTTAGTCTGCTAAAGGCAGACTCGCAATGACACTATTTTCTGCACGTAGTAATAAAGGCAGACTCGCAATGACACTATTTTCTGCACGTAGTAATAAAGCCTCCTTTCGTGTTTACATTTGCTTTTATTCTATTAAGAAAATTTAATCATCGATTAATAAAACTCTAACTTTACCCTTGCCACATCGATCTGTTTAAGTTATACTTACCTAAGTTCGCTGCTAATCCTGATTTTTGCTGCAATCGATAAATCCAAATACATACAAATCGTACTTAAACAGAGAGGCGCCATTGAGTGCTAAAAAAGGGATTATCCCTGTTCTTCTGGCTTTTGTTCTAACGCTTTCAATTTCACCGGCGTTTGCCGGCGGGTATAACCTTGCCGGCGCCGGGGCGAAAGCTCTGGCTATGGCGGGAGCTTATCGCGGGGTTGCTGACGACTGGAGCGCTATGTACTGGAATCCAGCCGGTTTAATCGGACAGGACAATACCGTCACGCTGACGGGAAAGTTTCTCTTCCCGATGGTCTGGCTGACGCCGGACGTTCCCGGTTCATTTCCCGGATATTCCGGCTACCGCAACGGAGTCGAACAGACAACCGACTCTAAAAACTACATCGCGGGCGCGTTCGGTTTAACATACCGGATCGATGATAAAATGACGGCGGGATTGTCCGTGTTTGCTCCTGCGGCATTAGGCGCTGATTGGTCTAATCTCTATACCGGACCTCCTTATGGATACAATAACACGGTCGCCTATCCGGAAAAAGCCTGGCAGAGCGATATTAAAGTTATCGATATCCATCCGACATTCGCTTACAAGCTTCATGACCGCATTCGATTGGGGCTGGGCGTAGCCATTCAATATGCGACCATAACTTTGCGGTCGCCCAAGAAAATCCCATCCGGCGCGCCGTTTCCAACGGAGCATTTCTACGTCGACGCCACGCTTGAAGGCGATGGTATGGGCGCCGGATTTAATCTGGGAGCTTTGTTCGACTTAACCGAATTTATGACGTTGGGCGTTTCCTACCGCGGTAAGGTCGATCTTAACATCGAGGGCGAAGTAAAACAGGATCTTTACCATCCTATGAATCTTGGGATTCAAGCTTCAAAACCGGAAATGGCAAGTTTGTTCAACGGCGGCGTCAGCAGCGCGGCGCCAGAAGGAACCGCCACCTTCCCCATCCCGATGGATCTGGGCGCAGGAGTCGCCATCGATCCGATCGATAATCTGACGTTCGCGCTTGATATGACCTGGACGCAGTGGAGCTATGTCGATGAAGTTATCATCGAACTCGACGGTACCGGACCGACAGGCGACCCGGCGGAGGATTCCAAGCTGCCGATGCAGTATGAGGATATTATAAAGTTCAGCTTCGGCTTCGATTATCTGGTTTATAAACCGGGAAATCTTCACGTTCGAGGCGGTTACTATTTCGATCCGTCTCCGATTCCGCCCGGCAGTCTCAGGCCTTCGATTACCGACGTCGCCGACAAGCACAATATCAGTCTCGGATTTGAATATTCGCCCCTGCCCAAACTGATCATAGAGGGCTATTGGGAACACTTGTTCTCTGAAGAGCGAACGGTGGAATCCGAAGATATCGACGGCGACGGTTCAATCGACAACTTAGCCGGCGACTGGAAATTCCAGGTGGACACGTTTGGTTTGTCATTCGGTTACAGGTTTTAAGGAGGCGTCATGAAACTACTGAAAACATTAACATTGTTGCTGGCAATATCTTTTATTTTTGCCGGCTGCGCGTCGGAAATCGAAGCGCCGGTTGAACCTGATGTTCCGAAAGGCGTTATCACGCCGGTCGAAGACGATTTCATGGCTTCTATCGGCGATACCAGTTCAACGCATTATTTCGTATATACTCCCCCTGATTACGATCCAAGCCGCGCCACCGGCTATCCGGTTTTTTACATGCTCCACGGATTCGGGGGCAATGAAGCCTATTTTGTCAGCCTGTTCAGCGCAACCGGCGCAGCGGACTGGCTCTTAGCCCGGGATGAAATCGACGAAATGATCCTCGTTTTCCCATCGGGACATACTCAAATGGGCGGATCGTTTTACACCAACAGCGCTCACCCCACAGTAGGACAGAGCGAACAGCACATACTCGACATAGCCGCCGCCGTCGATGCAGCCTACAATACAATTGAAGCTCCCGCCGGCAGGGCGATCGGCGGACATTCGATGGGCGGCTACGGAGCGCTCAGCATCGCTATGAACAATCCCGGCCTGTTTGGGGCTGTCTCAGCGACCGGAGCTCCGTTGACATTCTGGGGAACGAAAACCGCCCCGCCGCATGAGGATGATACTTACGCGGGAATAGAAGAGCTCCTGCCAGCCGCGCTGCTGGAAACAGGCTATGCTCAAGTTTTAGCGGAAACGGGAGGCGCGGGAGACGCTGAGCAATACCAGCAGTTGATGGCGCCGGCTCCGGACAGAACCGTAACCTCGATGATGTTCGGCATGGCGGCGGCTTTCAGCCCGACCGATCCGGCGAATCCCATTCAGACGAGCATCGAAGCCTACGGCGTCGATCTGCCGATTGGAATCGACGGCGGTTTGTATATGGACACCTGGACGCGCTGGCTGCAGCACGATCTGCTGAGCCGTTTCAGCGGCGGGCAGGCGGCGGCTCTGGGAGGCGTAAAGATTTGGCTCGACGCAGGCTTGCAGGATGATCTTGGATTGTACGGCGCGCTCGACGTCTTTGTCGGAGCCATGACGCAGGCAAACATGCCGCCGGATCACCACAGCAAATTCGAACCGGTTATGGACGCCGAGGGCGATGAAATTCCGGCGGATCATTCGACATATACCTTTGAGCGAGTTAAAGCGATGTTAAAGTGGCATAGCGAGCAGTTTTAATATCGTTTCCGGTGAGATTGATTTATTATTGCTACGCGCATGAAAAAGTGTCATTGCGAGTCTGCCTTTAGCAGACTAAGCAATCTCCTAAC
>CAZWOY010000499.1:0-3001 GCA_964635255.1 uncultured bacterium | reverse complement strand
GTATCCCCCCTTCAGATAGAAGGGGGGAGGTTAAGCGGTCTATTTTCCCAGTAATGAGGATCAAATGCGGTTAAAGAGTCTTTTTACAATTCTGTTTTTATTTACAGCAATTCATGTCGCAATTGCCCGCGATCTGTCGAGGTTTGAGATTGCCGTCACCCGCGACCTCGAAAACAAACCAATGCCGACTCGCGAATATTACTTGTCGATTTATCCTGAAAATGAATTTGTATTACATTCTGTGGAACGCCTCAGGGCTGAACTCCCCTATCGGGATGAAGAGGGAACGGTTGCGCTGGCGGTGAATCATGAATTGTACAATGCGTTAGAGGACAGATTCAATCTCTGGAGCGAAGACTTAGCCGGAGAAGGCTATGACGTGGTTTTGCTGATTGTCGAAGGCGGAACCGCCGCAGAATTGAAAGAGACTGTCATTGAAGAAGGCGGCGCAGAACTTGCCGGCGTGATCTTCGCCGGAGAACTGCCGCTGGCGTGGTACGAACATCGCGAACATTTCTGGAATGAAGAAGAGCCGGACAATCAGCGCGTCGTCGAATATCCAATCGACATGTTTTTCATGGATATCGACGGCGTTTGGGAGGATACGACCGGCAACGGCGTTTACGACCATCATCATGGCGAAGTTCATCCGGATATTTGGCTGGGAAGGTTGCCGGCATACAATCTTAGCCGTATGGAAGAAGAAGAAGTCGTCGCGGATTATCTGGACAGAGTGCGCCGGTATCGGCGCGAAGAAATCGATCTGCCGCATCGCGCGCTGAATTATATCGACGATGACTGGACTACGCTTGAAAGGGAATGGACGGGGAGCCTAAGACAGGCTTATGGTTTCGTTTCCGTTGAAAAAGACTCAAATACAACCTCCGCCGCGGATTACAGCCGGCGGCTTGAGGATGAAGAGTACGAATTGATTCAGGTCGCGGTACATTCGAGCTACGACGCCCACCTTTTTTACATTAACAACCGCACTGATCGGGATTATTTCCGGTTCTGGGATCTGCGCGACGATATCGACGCCAATGCGCTATTCTACAACCTTTTCGCCTGTTCGATTATGAATATGGCGCCGCGCGAAGGGCATGAGCATAATCTTTGCCTGGGGGTTCTTTACGCGATGGGCGAGCCGTACAGCCTTGGCGCGGTAGGTTCGACCAAGACGGGGGGAATGCTCTATTTTGAAGACTATTACGGACCTTTGTCGGAAGGCGCCAGCTTTGGCGAGAGCCTTAGACGCTGGATGACCGAACATGCTCACGATCCCGAAAGTCCCAATTGGGCGCGATCCTGGTTTTACGGAATGACTCACTACGGCGATCCGACGCTAAAAATAGAGCGGGGCGTCAGGATTGCCGGACATGGCGTCGATGAAATCGAAGGCGACCGGGACGGAATTTTTGACGCCGGGGAAACGGCTGCGTTCGAGCTAAGCCTGAATAATTTAAGCGCTGAAGCTTTTGAAAACGTCAGCGTTCATATTCATAATCCAAATCAACAATATGTAACCCTAATCGATGAAGGTCCTTATGAGATCGACCGGATTCCGCCGGGGAATTCCGTTGTGCGGGACGCTTTTCGGGTTCGGGTCGATGAATCCTGCCCGGATGGCAAACTGGTCGGTTTTGATTTCCAAATCGTTCCCGAGGGCAGGGAGGAATGGTGGGATCACATCGAATTTAATGTCCGCGCGCCTAAGTTGGAAGTCGTTGGATTCGGCTGGAGTGAAATCGACGGCAGCGGCGACGGATTTGTCGAAGCCGGCGAGAATGGCGCTTTATCCGTTCAATTCCGCAATACGGGCGGGGATGATATGCATCGGAATGCGGAAGTCGAGTATAGTTCGAAGATGAACTTTTTAGAATTCGAAGAGGAGCGCGGCGTCTTAGATTCTATCGTTTCGGGAGCCGCCGGATATTCGCAAGCCGTTGGATTCCGGATTGGCGAGGAAGCCGGAGATCAAGACCAGGCTCTGGTTGAAGTTAATGGCTTTTGGGGAGAAATCGAACTGGGCGGCGGGATAATTCTTATGCCCATTAAGGATTCGTTTCAATTTGCCGATAGTCTCGAAGTCGAACCGGATTGGTTCAGGCATTACGCTGTCACTGAGACTAGGCGCGACGACTGGCGATGGTTGGAGGAGGACGCCGGCGGTGAAGGCGTGATTGCCATCGGCGGTCCGGATACGCTGGAATACCGGGCGAACTGCGACGCCGCTTTCGAATTGCCGCTGATGATGTACAATGAAGACGCTTTGCTGGAGATCAGGCATAGATTCGACGTCGAGGAAGAATACGACGCCTGCGTAGTCGAAATCGACAATGGCGGCGGATGGCTCAGGGTCGAACCTGAAGGCGGCTATAACGGCATAAGCGTCGAAAATGGCGAGTATCCCGGCGGAGAATGCTGGAATGGCGCAATCGATTGGACTAACGCTCGTATTCCTCTGAGAAATGAAGCGGGAGGACTGCGAATCAGATTCAGATTTTCGTCCGATGCGGGAGTCGAGCGCAACGGCTGGTTCATCGACCGAATTTCCATCGACGGAGTCCCGCTGGATGTGCAGCAGCGGAAAACATCTCCGGTTGAATTCGAGTTGACGGACGTCTATCCCAACCCATTCAACGGCAGTTTCAGCATAAGTTTTAAACAGCCGGAAAAAAGGAAGGCGGAGGTTTATCTGACCGATCTGACCGGTCGAATGGCGAAGCGGTTGTATGATGGAATGCCGGGCGAAGGTATCCATAAAATGTCGTTCGACGCTTCGGAACTGCCGTCGGGGATCTATTTTGTGAATCTGAACTCGCGAGGCGTGGTTGTTACGAGGAAGATTATGCTGTTGAAGTGATTTTATTACCATGTACAATAAATAGCGAACAAATTGCCAACTCGTTCCCAATTGCCAACTCGTTCCCACGCTCCTGCGTACCAACTCGTTCCCAATTGCCAACTCGTTCCCACGCTCCTGCGTACCAACTCGTTCCCA
>CAZWOY010000498.1:0-3021 GCA_964635255.1 uncultured bacterium | reverse complement strand
ACCGGTGGAAATTTTTATTTTCCCAGTAATCCATGGAAATAGATTCTCAAATTGTGAATAAGCCGGGAATACAGAAAGTTCGACCGGCTTTGAAAAACACACGTAACAGACTGTCCGAGACGAGGAATTTTAGGCGTCAGGCGTCCGCGACAGACGCTACAAGTTCCGTAACAACAATATCAATCTGTCGGGTGAGGACGCCTGACAGGCGCTCATTCAACATTCTCGGACACACTGGCAAGTTGCATTGCAACGGCCAATTTTAAACAAAAGTAGATGTAACCTGAGGAAAAGTCATGAACATACCGGAAAACTTACATTACACAAAAGATCATGAGTGGGTGCGCGTCGATGGCGATGAAGGCGTTGTCGGGATAACCGACTATGCGCAGGGCGAGCTCGGCGATATCGTTTTTTTGGATTTGCCGGAGGCAGGCGATGAAGTTAAGATTAATGATACGTTCGGCGCGATCGAAGCTGTCAAAGCCGCCGCTGATTTATATTCGCCGATTTCGGGCGAAATTGTCGCCATAAACACGATGCTGGAGCAAGAACCCGAGCTGATCAACCAGTCCCCTTACGAAGATGGCTGGATCATTCGAGTGAAACTGGCCGACAAACAAGAAATAGAAACTCTCATGGATGCAAAAGCCTACCGTGAACTAATCGAGCAAACAAAGGGAGACTAATTCTTGGATTATACATCGCACACCGGTCAAGATCTAAAAAAAATGCTTGACGCCATTGGTGTGTCTTCGGTCGAAGAACTTATTGGAAAAATCATTCCCGGTGAAATCAGGCTAAAAAGAACGCTTGATTTGCCTGATTGCGCTCCTGAACCAAGTCTATCGCGAGAGTTTACTAATCTTGCAGGCGAGAATCTTTCTACAGCCGGCAATCTCAATTTTCTCGGCGGCGGAGTTTACGATCACTACCTGCCGGCTTTAGTTGGAGCGATAATCAGCCGGTCTGAATTTTCAACCGCCTATACGCCTTATCAGGCGGAAGTTTCTCAGGGAACGCTTCAGACGATTTACGAGTTCCAGACCATGATCGCCAGGCTGACCGGAATGGACGCAGCCAACGCTTCACATTATGATGGCGCAACGGCATTGGCTGAAGCTGTTTTATTGACGGTAAGAGCGAAAAAGAAAAACAAAGTTGTCCTGCCTGCAGGCTTGAATCCTCATTACAAACAAGTTCTCGCGACGTATTGCACGCCATCGGGAGTTGAACTGATGCAGATTGATTCGGATAATGGCAGAATCGATCTCGACAGACTTCGGGAAGAAATTCAAAATACAGCCTGTTTGGTTATTCAACAACCAAATTTCTTCGGGCTGCTTGAACCGGCTATGCAAGCTGCAGAGATTGCCCATGAAGCCGGATCTATGGTTGTATCATCGACCTATCCGACGCCTTTGGCTTTATTAACCCCTCCCGGCGAATGGGGCGCCGATATTGCAACTGCCGAAGGACAGCCGTTTGGGATCCCAACATCCTTAGGCGGACCTTATCTCGGGCTTTTTGCAGTTAAAAAGCCGCTTATTCGGAAAATGCCCGGAAGGCTTGTTGCGCGCACCAAAGATAAAAACGGACTGGATGGCTACGTGTTGACGCTGCAAACGCGCGAGCAGCACATCAGAAGAGAAAAAGCTACTTCGAATATATGCACTAATCAGGCTTTAATGGCGCTTTCAGCGCTGGTTTATATGAGCCTGACCGGTAGAGACGGTTTAAAACAGATAGCCAACGATTGCTATCGCCGCGCTCATTACCTCGCCGAGAAAATCGAAGAAATTCCCGGCTGCAATTTGTACTTTAATGATGAATATTTCAATGAATTCGTTCTCGAGTTGCCTTTACCGGCGAGAATTGTGCAAAATCGTCTGGAAGAAAAAGGAATATTTGCAGGACCGGTTTTAGAACAATGGTATCCTGAAATGAAAAATTGTCTGTTGGTTGCTGTAACAGAGAAAAGAATTCGAGCCGATCTGGATGAATTTGCTATTGAATTAGAGGATATTCTTAGAAAAGAAATGTAATTATGACCGGATGAAGGAAATGCATTTCTTCATCCGGTTTTATTTTCCTGCTTATTTTCGTTAATTCTTTCGAAGGAGACGACAAATGTACATTGTTGGTTTACTGATCCTCCTGGTTATACTGCTTGCGAGCGCCATTAAGGTCCTGACAGAATACGAACGCGCAGTAGTATTCAGATTGGGACGCTTAATTGCTTCAAAAGGACCGGGCATTATTTTTCTGATACCAATTGTAGATCGAATGGTCAGAGTGAGTCTAAGGCTTGAAACGCGAGATGTTCCGCCACAGGATATCATTACGAAAGACAATGTTTCCGTTCAGGTAAACGCTGTAATTTATTTTCGCGTAATGGATCCGTCAAAAGCCATTGTCGCAGTTGAAAACTACCTTTTTGCGACGATTCAATTTTCTCAAACGACTTTGAGAAGCGTACTGGGACAGGTTGAACTGGACGAACTTTTAGCGGAACGCGACAAGATCAACCAGCATCTTCAGGAAATCATCGATAAACATACGGATCCGTGGGGCGTAAAAGTCGCAAATGTTGAAATTAAACATGTCGATCTTCCACAGGAAATGCGCCGCGCCTGGGCAAAACAATCGGAAGCCGAGCGTGAACGCCGCGCAAAGATCACTCACGCCGAAGGCGAATATCAGGCGTCGATCAAACTCTCTGAAGCCGCAACCGTTTTAGCAAAAGATCCAATCGCGTTGCAGTTGAGGTATCTCCAAACCCTGAATGAAGTCGCCGCTGAAAATAACTCAACTGTCGTCTTCCCGGTGCCGATAGATCTGTTCAGACCCTTTTACAAAGCTTCGGAACAGCTCATCAAGGAAGAGATAAAATCTGAGGAAGGTAAGTAAGAGTTAGTTTCCTGGGAAAATAACGCTCCCTTACGCAGTCATTCAACCGCAACATGCACCAGAAAATACAAAGAGAGCGCCTGTCAATACAAAGAGAGCGCCTGTCAATAC
>CAZWOY010000497.1:0-3025 GCA_964635255.1 uncultured bacterium | reverse complement strand
ACAGAGGTAAGAACAGCCTCAAAATATCCAGATTTCTCTCGTTTTTCCATTTGAAAATCAACGAGTGGAGATAATTCCCGGTTATGACTAAGTTTTACATTTTGAAAAACTTCATCAACGTGCAAAGTTTCTATTCTGTCAATTAACCGTGCGTTTTCTTTGGATACTTGAAAGATTTCAATAGTGTAAAATCCTTTTATAAAATTGATCCAATGAAATACGTAAATCCTCCAGGAATCGTTAAATCCACCATCGGAATATATCTCATTTAGCTTTGAATATTTAAAAGGAGTTTGCTCTTGAACTCCATCAGGTATCTTGCTGATACTTATGGTATCACCAATTTTAACATTAGTTGGATTTTTGCCTATTCGAACTTTGAAATTGCCAAAAGATTTCGTTGCGAAATAGATTTCACCTGCTCCAGGCTGAACACTAAAAGTATCTGGTTTTGCATACGGATAAATAAGAAATCCATTTCTTGATTTTATTGTGTCAGCTTTTGGGAAGTCAATACTTTCTAATGAAAAAAGATGATTCGGGTAGAACCTTATTACAATTTCTTCACCAGAAACAATTTGTTCACTAATTTCATCAGGACTAATATCTGATGGAATCTTCCCATTTGCATCATAGTGCAAATAGTATCTGTACTTGTCTCCAATTTTTACCTTTTCAATCAAATCAAATTTATCTTTTCCCCATACGCAATTCAGAATTGTGAAATTAGGCAAAATAATAAGCACCCAAATTAATACTCTAATAGGATTCATAAATAATCTCCTAATATTTTTTCATTTGCATTCCAAAACTCCAATCCCAAAATATGCAATCGTCCAACCTATTGCGTTGAACTTCGCGTTCTGTTTGCGACTTGTGAATTTCGATCTGTCCTTATTTACAATAAAAACCATATGAATAAACATACCCTTAACAGTAAATCCCAACCGAAGTCCCTCTGGATTCCCGATCAAGCCGGGAATGACGATGATGGGACGGTGGATTTAAACTCGTCAATTACACTTTTACCTCGTTCCCACTAATCGTAAATCACCAGCGTCAACAAGTTCTTTTAAAACAAAGCGTAATTTCCTTCGCGGTATTTCCTTGCCAATCCTTTCATGAATTTGACTGATACTTGCCTTCCGATAAATCTGTCCGCCAGGCGGACAAGACTCTAACCCATTAATATTACAGCACATAAGTATCCATTTTCTCAACATTTCCAACCAAACCGCCAAGTTCCTCAACCTCATCGCTGTTCAAATTTCATTACGGTTTCAAGCGCGTTCTTGATGTATCAATAACATTTTCTGAAATACAGCGTTAGAACGCAGTTTATATCAGGTTTTATTAAAAGTCAATAGATAAATGACTATTCCAATTTACTCTATTAAAAAAAGTGCAAAAAACACAAAAACTCCCTTTCTCACAACCGTCGCATTCCCGGCCCGCAAGCGATTAAACCGCGCAAACTAAAAACTTGCCAACTTGCAAACTTGCAAACTTGCAAACTACCTTACAAGGATTAGAGAAGAGGATCAATTGGAATCGATTTATCTGGCAAGTAAATCTTTCAGATGATCGACGTTCCGTTCCATCCTCGCTTCGCAGGCGTCCTGCCACCGATTCCTTGGCATAATGGCGCATTCGCCCTTTGCCGCCTTTTCATAAGTCCGGCGTTCCAGTCTGAAAAGGCTTGCGAATTCGCGCAGCGTCAGGTCGGGGAACTCGCGCAGGAACCTCTCGTCCGTTACCGGCAGGTGGAACTCGCCGCCGTGGTCTTCGATGTTGAGATTCAGGTCCCGGTCGAGGCTTGAGAGCGAAGCGAATATCTGCGGGAAATCGACCACTCCTGCGCCTATTTCGGTTGTGAAGCTTATCAGGTCGCCGTCCCTCATTAATAAGCCGCCGTCCTTGATGTGGGCGCTGACGATCCAGGGCAGGATTCGCTCCGCCGCCCGCACCGGGTCTTCAAGCATCGTCAGCAGGTTCATCGTGTCGAGGCATATCCCGAAGCAGCCTCCCGGCTCGACGCCGGTTCTCTCCAGCAGCCTCGCGAGTTCGAAGGTCGTAAACTCGAAATGAGTCTCGATGGCGAGGATGACGTTATAATCCTCCAGCATCCCGCGCTGCGCCGTTAACTCTGCGAGCGTTTCGTTCAGCAGTTCTTCGGTGGGCAGGCTGTCCGGATCCCAGCGCATTAAACCGCCGGAACAGGAGCGGACGATTCGCGTTCCCAGCAGTCCGGCTTCCTTCGCCGCCTGAAGATTGACTTCGAAAATGTCTTTCGGTTCCCAGCTTTTTAGATCGACCGGAATATGCTGCGCTCCGCCCCATTCGAGGTACAGATCGTTTTCAGCGGCATACTGTTTTATATCTTTGAGATACGCCCGATCGACAATCTTCCTCTCTTCGGGGAACAAGCCGGAGAACGCCACTCCCTCCGCGCCGTGATCCTTCGCCCATTTTAAAATCTCGAGCGGAGTCATTTTCAGCGGATGAAGCCCGTAGTTGTCGATGCCGATTCTGAAGCGGTTCATTTTTCAGCGGAACCGGACGCCGGTTTCCGTGCGAATATCCTGACGATCACATAAGCGACCAATGCAAACAAGAAAAACACCAGCAGCGTCCAGGCGACGCCCTGCAGCGTTCCGATGATCGTCCGGTAAACTTCCAAAATCCACCGGTCCATATTCAGAGCGACAATCTCCGCGCCTTCCTTGGCGGGAGCCGTGATGTACTTTTCCAAATCCCAGACTCGCACCCCGCTGGAGACGCCGACGACATACAGCGCAAACATCAGGTACCTAAGCCACGCCTGGCTGATGTCTTCGTCGATAATTCGGTTAAGGATTTTGCTGATAGGCTTTTTAAACAGCGACGCAACGATGAACGCCACTAATACGGATATTAAGAATGTTACAATCAGAAGCGTGAGAAACACTGGATTAACTCCTTTTTAAACTACTGGGAAAATAAAAAATTCCACCGGTAGGGCAGGCGTCTCTGCCTGCCTTCTCGA
>CAZWOY010000496.1:0-3046 GCA_964635255.1 uncultured bacterium | reverse complement strand
TAACCACTGATCAAAACCTTCTTATGCTAAGACTGTCTTGCAATTCCAAGCGCTTAAGCCGTCGCTTTTCGATTCCATCCAAACTCATCGGGGGTATGCAAGAAAATTTTACACTCCAGTATTTCATTACAGATTCAAAATCATGCAAAGTCTGTCGGATGAAAATCAACGCGGCTATTCTCATAATTCTAATATATGGCAAAGGTTTTGTCCTTGTCAAGTCTTAAAGCATATTTATCGAGTCGTAAAAATACAGCGACTTACTGCATAACGCCGCTCAAACTCAAGCCTATTTGACGATCGCCATTTTCCGAACCTGCCTCGCAATTTATTATGATTAGCCATTTCCCTGATGTATTAATAAGCGCATAAAATAGTTTTATCTTTTGGGAGATCAGTTGTTTTGCTAACATTAGCGCAATACCGGCATTGTCAAGATGTTAGCAGATTGCTTAGTCTGCCAAAGGCAGACTCGCAATGACACTTTTTTCTGCGTAGTAATAACATTGGTATTGCGTTGGAGGCGTCTGTGGGACGGCGCTTCTTAATGAAACAACTTAAGGTGTTATATTGACAAGTTAATAAAAGACTGAATCGAATATCTTTTTCATTTTCCACACCTTGTCTCTTAACAACCGGTAAAAAAATGTGTATATTTTTATTTTAGTTGAGAATTTTGTCAGAAAAACGGGAGTGAATATATGCCTAAGATAGTTGAATGCGTCCCAAACATCAGCGAAGGACGCGATCGGGCTTTAATTGATAAGGTTACCGCGGAGGTCGATAAAATTAAAGGCGTCGAGCTGCTGGACGTCGATCCCGGCGAGGCTACGAACCGGACGGTCGTCACGTTCGCCGGCGATCCTGACGCGGCGGTTGAGGCCGCCTTTCAATTGATCAAGCGAGCCGCTGAATCGATCGACATGACCAAGCACAAAGGCGCGCACTCAAGAATGGGAGCGACGGACGTCTGTCCGTTTGTGCCGGTTGCCGATATGACGATGGACGACTGCGTCGAATTAGCCAAGCGCCTGGGCAAACGGGTCGGTGACGAACTTGGAATTCCGGTCTATCTTTATGAACATGCGGCAACTCGACCTGAACGAAGAAATCTTGCCGCCGTTCGCGCCGGAGAATATGAAGGACTTAAAGCGCGTGAAGGCAATCCTAAGTGGGAACCCGATTTCGGACCGTTTAAATTCCCGCCTAAGCACGGCGCGACCGCCATCAGCGCGCGCGATTTTCTCATCGCCTGGAACATCAACCTGAACACTCGCAACACAAAGCTCGCCAGCAAAATAGCGAATCGTTTGCGAGAAAAGGGACACGCTAAAATGGCTAAACCAGGCGTGTTCGCGCGTGACGAAGACGGCGCAGTAATCTTCATCCCCGGTAAGTTCAAAGGCGTAAAAGCTGTAGGATGGTTTATCGATGAGTACAACCGGGCTCAGGTTTCGATCAATATAACCAATCATCACGCTTCGCCGATTCATGAAATATTCGACGAAGGATGCAAACTGGCTGATGAATTTGGCATTCGCGCGACCGGCAGCGAGCTCGTCGGTTTAATGCCGCTGGACGCCGTCTATGACGCCGGAAAGCATTTCCTTAAAAAACAAGGCGTCTGCGAAGGCGTAAGCGAATCTGACGTAATCGAGACAGCCATTCAGTCGATGGGATTAAACGAATTAACGCCGTTCGATCCCGAAGAAAAGATCATCGAATTCCGGCTGAGAAAAGCGGGAATTCTGACGTCTATGAAGGTCGATAAGTTTGTGGACGAACTCGCTTCCGACAGCCCCGCTCCGGGCGGCGGATCGGTTGCGGCTTTGGCGGGCGCAATGGGAGCCGGACTTGCTTCGATGGTTGCAAACGGAACATTCGATAAAAAAGGCTATCGGAAATACAATGACGAAATGAACGAAATTGCGGTTAAGGCTCAGGATTTAAAAGCAAGATTAGTGGAAATCGTAGATCGCGATACCGAGGCTTTTAACGCTGTGATGGACGCCTTTGGCTTGCCCAAGAAAACAGACGATGAAAAGGCAGCCAGGCAGAATGCTATCGACGAGACAAACCGCAACGCAACCAGGGTTCCTTTCGAGGTTGTCGAGATGACGCCCGAAGTCGCGCGTCTTGCGAAACAATTAGCCGAACACGGCAATGAAAACATGACCTCAGACGCTGGGGTGGCTGGTTTGTCCGCAATCATGGCGGCGCGCGGCGCCGCTTATAATGTGATGATTAATCTGCAAGGCCTTCCCGATAATGATTTCAGCAAGGCGATGAAGGAAAAAACCGATAAGATTTTAGATGAGGTTTTAGAGATAACCGAAGAAGTGCGGAAAATGGTT
Organism: uncultured bacterium; assembly: GCA_964635255.1. GTDB lineage: Bacteria > Electryoneota > AABM5-125-24 > Hatepunaeales > Hatepunaeaceae > CAZWOY01. Next base: position 692 of record CAZWOY010000496.1, on the reverse strand, counting down.
GAAGATAAGTTGTGGGCGTAAGTGGAATTTTCATAATAGTTGCAGGCGTTTTCGCCTGCAACTATTTTTATGGCGCTTATGCGATAAATTATGTATAATTGAATTTCCTTTATTGTCTCCCGTTCCCCTTTCATTAATCTCCTCTGTAATTTTTTTACCACAAAGACACAAAGTACTCAAAGCCCGGATTATTGATTTTTGACTCGCTTTACAGGATAAATGCAATATGGACTATTTTTTTTATAAATAATTTAATTTTCCTATTGCGTTTTTTCAGATTATGTTTATATTTACTTTAAGAATTCCTGAATGAAGTCAGCATTTAAAACAGCGCCGGCTTGAGATACTTAAACAGCTTAAGCGCTTCAATCCTGCAACTTAATCAGAACTGCCCGCCTTGGCTGATAATTCCGGTATTCAAACCAATTATTGGACGCTAAGCGTCCTCGTACGTCAAACAAACAACAAAAACATGAGTAGATCGAAATGTTTAGCAGAATTCAAAACATTTTCGTAGTTTTCCTGATTGCGGCAGCGTTGATTTTGGCGGGCTGCGGGCAAAACCGGCAAGACGGTTCGGAAATGCAGGAAATGCATGACGAAGATCAAATGCACGGCGAAGAACACATGGACGATGAACACATGGATGATGAACACATGGATGATGAACACATGGATGATGAACACATGGA
>CAZWOY010000495.1:0-3064 GCA_964635255.1 uncultured bacterium | reverse complement strand
TCCCCCCTTCAGATAGAAGGGGGGAGGTTAAGCGGTCTATTTTCCCAGTAAATAGTTGGATTCTATTTTCTTAGAAAGAACTACAATTCAATACATGGATACATACAGAAACGACCAAATACACACATCTTCTATAATCAATGAGGGCGCCGAGTTCGGTCGCGGCGTAACCGTAGGTCCTTACAGCATTATAGAAGGCAACGTTAAAATCGGCGACAATACGCGAGTCGATTCGCATGTCCTTATCGCCGGCGGCGCCGAAATAGGAAATGATTGCAAGATTGCGAAAGGCGCTGTTCTAAGCACAACGCCGCAGGATTTGAAATTCGAGGGCGAGGAAAGCCGGCTGATCGTCGGCGACCGTACCGTCATCCGTGAATATTGCACTCTGAATCGGGGAACCGAACACGGCGGCGGAGTCACCGAAGTAGGAGCGGATTGTCTGCTGATGGCTTACGTTCATATTGCCCACGACTGCAAGATCGGCAATCATGTTATTTTAGCGAATGCTATTAATATGGCGGGACATATCGAAATTCACGATTTTGCGGCTGTCGGAGGCATTTGCGCGATTCACCAGTTTGTGAGAATAGGCAAGTACGCCTTTGTCGGCGGACATACGAGGATACCAAAGGATGTGCCGCCATTCGTTTTAACGGCGGGCAATGAGTTTAAATACTATGGTTTGAACAGCGTTGGTTTGCGGCGGCGCGGCTTTTCCAATGAAAGAATAAGCGGCATTAAGAAAGCTTATAAATTTATTTACAGATCCAAACTAAACATAAAGCAAGCGCTTAAAGCTATACATGAGGATATGGAGATAACTGAAGATATACAAGCAATCCTTGAATTCTTTGAAAGTTCCGAACGCGGCATAATGGGAGGATAATGTGAATCCCGGCGCGATTCAGGTTATATCGGGAGCGCCTCCGATGCAGGGATCGTTAAATATGGCTTTGGATTGGCTTTTAGCTTGGGAATTGCCGATAAACTCGTTCGATGCGGTTCTAAGGTTTTATACATGGTCGCCTCCGGCGGTCTCGCTTGGCGTTCACCAGCATATCGACAGTATAGATCTCGATAAGTGCGAAAAGAAGGGCTGGGAAGTCACATATCGCCCCACTGGCGGCAGGTCGCTGCTGCATTTGAACGATTTGTGCTATGCGTTTGCCATTAAAAACAAGCCAGGCGGAATCGATTGCCTGAAAAAGGTTTACAACACAATCTCGCAAGCGTTATCCAACACGCTCAAGCATTATGGAATCGAACCCGATGAGCCGGGTGAAAAAACGAATTACAAGCCAGTCGCCGAGTTGGCTCAAAATCGGATCTGCCTGGGGAGTATGACCAGGGGCGAGGTGCAGGTTAATGGTAAAAAGGTTGCGGCTTCGGCGCAGCGAATTTTACAATTTTCAGTGCTTCAGCATGGATCGATACTGTTAGACAGCGATCCAACCGAAATTACGCACGCTCTGCCGGTCAGCGAAGAAAAGAGGATCGAACTGGCAAACGCCATGTCTCAGCGAGCTGCATCGATCAGCAGTCTGTTAGGCTATGCGATCGATCCGCTTGAATTTGCCGGTTTATTCAGACAAAACCTCTGTAAATCGTTTAAAATGAACTACCGGGATTATCGCTTGCCGAAAAGTACATTAAGAGATGCGATAGATTTGAGTGCGGAATTTCAGGTTGCCGGCGAGAACTTATTAATCGGTCAAATTTGAATTGAATAAGAAAGCTAAGAAAAAAATCGCCATTTTTGGCGCAACCGGATCCATCGGCAGGCAGACATTAGACGTCGTGGACAGACTGGGCGGATATGACGTCGCGCTGCTGTCGGCGCGTTCCCGCTGGAGAGAGCTTGTGGAGTCAGTGGAGAAATACCGCCCCGAATATGCCGTCATTAGCGACGACCGTTTTTATAGGAATGTGAAGGAAGCTTTAGCGGGAGTCGAATGTAACATTTTAGCCGGCGAAGACGCTAATGCGATAGCCGCCCAGGAAGCCGATTATGATTTATGCGTTAACGGTCTGGTCGGCGTTTCCGGTTTACTGCCCAGCTGCCACTCATTGTTGCGCGGTAAAGAATCGGCGCTTGCCAATAAGGAATCTCTCGTTCTTGCCGGCGACCTGTTAAACGAAATCGCCCGGCGAAACAATACGGAGATTATCCCGATAGATTCGGAACACAGCGCTATAATGCAATGCTTGCAGGGCGAAAAAATCGAACAAGTGAAGCGGCTGATCCTGACCGCATCGGGTGGACCTTTTAGAACCTGGGCTTTAAAAGACGTTAAAGCGGCTACTCCGGAGCAGGCGCTGAAGCATCCGACATGGAAAATGGGAGCCAAGATAACCGTCGATTCGGCGACGCTGATGAACAAGGGACTCGAAGTGATCGAAGCCTATCATTTGTTTCATATCCCGCCGGATAAAATCGACGTCAGGATTCACCCGACCTCCATCGTTCATTCGATGGTCGAATTTAGCGACGGCTCTTTCAAGGCGCAGTTGGGCAAACCGGACATGCGGCTGCCCATTCAGTACGCTCTGACGTATCCCGACCGCATGCCGATGGAAATCAGAAAGGACGATCCCGTCGATTGGGGAGCGCTGGAATTTTTTCATGTCGATAGGGAAAGATATCCTTGCCTGGATTTAGCCTTTAAGGCATTGAGAATGGGCGGTACAGCCCCCGCGGTCTTAAACGGAGCCGATGAATCGACGGTCGAGGCTTTTTTGGCGGGAAAAATCCCATTCGGCAAAATCGCGCAAACGATAGAGTCGGTATTGCAAAAGCATAGTCCTAATGAGATTAAATCGATTGAAGACGTGCTGGAAGCGGATGCGTTTGGCAGGGGGGAGGCGATGCGTTTATTCGAGTGAAGGATCGAATGCGTAAGGATTATCATTGTGCCAGAAATTGCTCAGGAAGCGAGTTTCGCCACGCAACATGAAAATAGCTGGTATAATAACATTGAGTGCGCGCTTCAGCGCGCATGAGGCGCTCGGTACGCGCTGAAGCGCGCACTCAATGCGATAATTCTGGGCGTCAGGCGTCCTC
>CAZWOY010000494.1:0-3093 GCA_964635255.1 uncultured bacterium | reverse complement strand
TATGAAAATAGTAGGTCGAACACTCTTGTTCGACATTTCGCCCAAGGGCAGTATGGCGCCTAAGGGCAGTCATTCCAGCGAAAGCTGGAATCCAGGCCGATTCTCGCGCTATCGCTGAAAGAAGATGGATTCCAGCTTTCGCTGGAATGACTGCGCATGGAACGTTATTTTCCCAGAAATACATAATATCCTGTCAATCCTGTGAATTTATGTAAATAAACCTACCGAATACAAGCCATCTTAACCGCCCGAACCGTCCCCCCTGCTTCCAGCCGGACAACATAAACGCCCGACGGCAGCGCCGAGGCGTCGATCGCAGATTCGTGCTCGCCCGCTTTTAACCAGCATTCTTCAAGCGTTAAGACCTCCCGCCCCGCCAAATCCGTTACGCTCAATTTAGCCTGAGAATCGACCGGCAGATAATAAGATATTTTGGTCGAACTGTTGAACGGATTGGGATAAGGTTCGTTCAACCGAATCGACTCCGGCATGTAGGGCGCCGCCTCCGGCGCTGAATCTGCGCCGGTGTAGCGGAGGATTTCGATTCCGGAGGGTTCGATTGCATATATATAGCCGTCTTCAATGGATAAAACCGATGGTAAATCATATAAATCGAGTGAATCGACAGCATAAGGTTCATCCAAATTTCTCACATTAAATAGAAAGAAATTTGGCCTGCTGTAGCTGTTTGCAGCGACTAATCCATGCTGAATCGCAATAGCGCTAGGCCATAACAATTCGCGAGCGAATTCGCCAGTAAATTGAGGATTCGCCGGATCGGCAAGGCTGAAAAGGTTTAAACGGGAATCACCGCCGGCTATCATAAGATCGAACTCTATTTCTATTGGGACCATAAACGAATTGCGCTGCTGGTGCGCTACAATTTCGGGATGCGCAGGATCCTCTATTGAAATTACATAAGAACCTGGATTGAAATAATTATGGTTTGGAATATACACATAATTGCCATTTACCTTGATGTTCCAAAAAAAACCAGATTCATATCCTTCTTCCTGAAAAGACAATGCGCCTATAATTTCTGGATTAGCCGGATTATCAAGTGAAACTACTTTTAGATAGTTCATAGCGCTGTCTATGGCTTCATTAAAAAAACTCATTGTCATCACGATCCCGTTTTCCCATGGTGCGAAACTATAGCGGTCTGTATCGTTCGCTTCCTCTCCGGCATGCAATTCAATCGAACCAACTATGTTTAGTTCTGCATTTTCATTTAGCTCCCAGATCGATGCATTGCAGGGTGGGAAAATTCCAATCGCGTAAACAAAACTATCCTGAGAAGTCCATTCAAACCAGAAATGAATTTGTTCTTCCAAATGAAAACTGTCCACTTCTTGCGGATTTTCAGGATTCTCAACAGATATAACTCGAATCGAACTATCATTGAGTGATGTTATCAGGTAATCATCGATTCGGCAGATACCACTTTCTAAAGTGCGGGAGCGAAAACCGCCGATATATTCCAGATTATCTAAATTTTCACAATTATAACAAAACAATCCATCGTAGCTGGATATATAGAGTAGATTTTCGCGAAGCTTTATATCATTAGGTATAAAAATATTCTCATACGTCCCGATTTCTGTAAGCGTATCAGGATCTTCTATAGAAAATAGTTTTAAAACCCAATCGTTATTTTCATTAACGGTAACAGCGAGATGTTCATTCATGAAACCGGTTACATTTCCATATTCAGTTTCCCGACTCCAGCGAAGATAAGGATTAGTGGGATCGCTAAAATCAAAACAATTTAAACTGTACTCATTCCAATTGCATTGAGTAATATTAAACAGGAGACGTCCATTAATTTTGGGTTTATTGTAGTTATAAACAAACCCAATTTCATCAGAAAAAAACCTCCCAATTAATTCAGGCAGCTCTGGGTTGTGCAATGAGATAAAATACAAACCGAAGTAACCAAATATCCAATTTTCAGCGATTAAAAGGCTGTCTTTTACCATTAAGTAGTTCGATCTGCACTGAAATTCTATTGTATCAACAGGATCAGGATGATGCGGATCGGAAACATCAGTGATGTAGAGAACCCCATCTTCGGTCATTGAATATAAATAGTCGTCTTTTTGAATGGAGGCAGCATCACTTGGCGCTTCAATTTCCGGTAAGATACGTAAGTCGCCTGGATCGGATGCATCAAAGCGATGCAAAGGTTTCGTATAAACATTTACAATATCGCCAATTACATCTATCTCGACAATTGGATAGGTATAATCGATGATAATTTGTGAATGATCCAATATTTCCGGTTCGGTAGGATCGCTGATATCGAAACTAATCAGACCATAATCGTTAACCACGAAAGCGACGCTGTCCTTGATCGCAAGATCGTAAAACTCGCCCCAATAGGGCAGCCAACCAACTCGTTCCACGCCCGGTTGAGAGAAGAGCGCAGTGGAAAGAACAATTAAAAGCAAACATGCTGAAAAAGCCGTTTTCATCTCGAAACTCCTTAACAAAAACTTACTAAAACCCGCCGCATAATGCAGAGCATAACAAATGCCGTCTAAACAAAAAATAACATTCAAATAAAGAATGCCTGAATCTGTCTATAAAATAGCTAAAAAAAAGATATTTGTCAAGGTATGCCTGACTCATTTCACAATTCAAACAGCCGCAGTCCGGATTTCGCAAATTAGTAATTGTGCCTTGGACAAAAATCCAAAGTAACTATAGATTTTCAATTTTATAAGTAAGAAATATTTGCACACAATTTTTTCCGCCGGCGCTAAAATCAGAGGATTCGGTTAAGTCTTGATTATTATTCAACCTGTTTTTGTATTGTTCGTAAAACTTTTTTGCTTATATTTATTGCGAACTGAGTTTCCATATCGCTGAAACTCTTAAAAATGCAGGCGGGATTATACATAGCGGCGTATAATCTGCCTATGACAAGGCTGTTTAGACAATTCGCAAAGAGCCAAAGAGAGCTTGCAGACGCCCTCGTCTGCAAGCTGACGCTGCGTAATAGCAGACGCCTTTGCTTGCAGACGCCCTCGTCTGCAAGCTGACGCTGCGTAATAGCAGACGCTTTTGCTTGCAGACGAGGGCGTCTGCAAG
>CAZWOY010000493.1:0-3155 GCA_964635255.1 uncultured bacterium | reverse complement strand
CAAGGTTGCGAAGGCAGGCGGGGACGCCTGCCCTACCGGTGGGATTTTTTTATTTTCCCAGTAATTTACAACAAACACTCCACCCAGTTGTTAAGAAATTGTCTCAATTCATCCGGCGGTTTTATCCAGTAGGCCGCTTTCGTTTCCCTGAATTCTTCGCGGACCAGGATGCTGCAGCCTTTCCCTTCAAGGGCTGCGAAGGCGTCTTCGTCGGTCAGGTCGTCGCCTAAATAGGCAACCGGATTTTTCAGGTCGAAATCTTTTAACAAGCGCCTTACCGCGCTGCCCTTGTCTTTCCCCGTCGTTCTCAATTCGAGACCTCCGTCGAACTCGCGGATTATCAGAGGCTTATTCCGCGAAACAGCCGACCAGACTTGTGAAATTTCACTGCGCATTTTAGCGATTTCAGCTTCCGGGAAACCGCGCCAGTGAAACGCTATAGAACCATGCTTTCTATCCAGTCTATCCTTCCAGCCGGCTTTTACCGCTTGTTCAAAGGCGGCGTTCAGCGCTCGTTCATTTTCAGGATCAAGCGGTATCGATTCGATTTCTCCGCTGGGGAGCTGGCGCTCCATGCCGTGCGATCCCCAGATTTCAAGCTCCTTCGCCAATGAAAAGAGGCTGCGGATTTCATCTGTGGGCCTTCCCGTAACGATTGCGACCCGCGAACCCGCTTCTAATATCCGTTTCAGGAGGCTTTCGATTCCGGGATAGGGAATCGCTTCAAAACGGTTTTCTACAAAGGGCGAAAGAGTGCCGTCGTAGTCGCAGATCAGAAGCGAGTCGGAACTTGACTTAAGTTTGTTCCAAAGCCCGTCTAAATCCGCTATTTTTTTGACCACATCCAAACCTCGAGCCTGTCGGTTTCGCCGACGATCAGGCTCAGCATAAGCGTCAGATACTCCCGCAGATGCCTCGTCAGCAGAAAGTTTTCCAGCACGAGCCGGTGGGCGCGCTGCCCCATTTCTTCGAGTCTGTCGCGGTGGTGAAGCAGGTATCTGAGTCTCAGCGCCGCGCCTTCCGGGGTTCTCACGAGGAAGCCGGTGAAATGATCGACGACCTGCAGCCTGATTCCGCCGGTATCGCCGCCGATGACCGGCTTATACTTCCACATGCCCTCGGTGACGGTCAATCCGAAGCCTTCGCGCGTCGATTTTTGAGTGATGATCGTCGAAGCTCTCTGCAGGGCGTTGATCGTAGGATGCGCATCGGGCGGCAATTCCAGCACGTGGATGTCTTCGTCGCCCTCCGCCGCGCGCCTTACGTTTTCCAGAACCGTCGCGCCTTCGGGATCGTCCGAAGCGCTGCCGCCGGCAAGGACGAGCTGAAGCGGCGTCATTTTTTTGGCGATTTTATAGGCTTCGATCACGCCTAACGGATCCTTAAAACTGTCGAAGCGCGAAACCTGGGTCAGGATCGGGACGTCTTTTTTCAGGTTGAATTTCTTGAAAATGGCGTCCACGTCTTTCTGGGGCAGTTCGCGATTTTTATCGCTCAGCGGATCAATGCTGGGAGTGATTATGTACTGCGTATGCGGGAGCGTTTGCGCGAACTCAGGCAGCGAAAAGACGCTGGCTTCGTAAGGCGATACCCAGTCCTTGAGATATTTCCAGATTTTGCGCTGCGGGCGGCTGACGTCGATATGGCAGCGCCAGATCCACTTGCCCTTGCGTTCCGGGATCATTTTCAGCAGCGTCGCCGGCTGGGGATCGTGAATGATTACAATATCGGCGTCCTTCAGTTTATTGCGGAGTTTATCGGCGTTGTCGCGATTGGTTTTTTCGTAGTTTTCCAGATGTTTTTCCGAAATGCCGACCGGCTGTCCCTGCAGTCCGTTATGGAAGCTTTTGGTGCAGAGGAAGAAATCGGGATTGCCGTCGATAACTTCCCAACTGGCGTCGATTCCGAGCGCTCTTTTCAGCGGTATGAGCTTATGGAGGATTTCCGCCACGCCGCCGCCTTCCTTGGTGGAATTGACATGCACGACTTTTACGCCTTCCAGCGGAACCGTCAACTGTCTCAGGTGATCGATGACATGTTCGCCGACGACGAGTCCGTAGGATTCGAGTATATTGTTGCCGGATTTATTCACTTGACGTCCTCCTCAGCTTGGTTCAGCAGGTCGATCAAACGCAGTTGCAAACCCTTGAGCGACGAGAAACACGGATCGAGATTGCGCAGTATTTTAATAATCGGGTCGTAGTGATCGCCCCATTGAGAAAGCCACTGCGAAAAGTCGTCGCTGTTGTTCGCGTTCCGCCGCCGCGCGTCGATGAAATGGTAATAGAGGCTGCTCAGCGTCATGCGCCGGATCGTCTGGCTCAGTTCTTTAGGCGCGTCCAACTGCCGGTCGGTGTCGAACACGATAATCTGCGAGCGCAGGAAATAAAACTGCTGATCGACCTTAGCCCACGGAAAGTAGTCGCTCTCGTCCAGCTTTTCATCGATCAGATCGACCATCTCTTCGCGCAGGGATTCGATGTCGGGAAACGCCAGCGGCGAGATGACCGCCATGCGTTCGGCTAACTCTTTCTCTTTCAGCGCCCGGCTGACCCAGTGCGCGAAGTCGTTGCTGTACTCCGGATCGTCGAACTGCGGCTGCAGCAGCCGTCCCCAGAAATGGTGGTAGATGCTGTCGTGATGCACGTGCCGCAGCCCCAGCCGCAACTCCCGCAGGCTCTGCGCCCGCATCCCGGTCGTCATCGTCGTCAGCGCGCAGTCGCGGATCACCAGCGGATGGATCTGGTTCGTCTTACCCATATCCAAATCGTCCTTCTTATTCTATGTAAAAAACCTGTTTCGGGTTTTGAAGAGAGAATAATGCATGTTAAGCAAGGATTACAAGCCTAATGTAACTAAATAATTATTCTCAGGAAATAAAAGACCGCGTTTTCAGATTTCGGGCGGATGAGAAATCTCTCATTCATGCAACTGAAGAGGGAATTTAAAAGGGCGAAAACAAGCTGAAGCTTGAACTCTAACGATAGTATCCGAAAAGATTTGAAAATGCAAACATCATATCGTTGGAGTACAGCCTTCAGGCTGCATGTTGCCGGATGAATCCACAAACTGAAAATGTTCATCCTTTTTGAGCGTCCGGGCGAGTCTGCCTTTAGCAGACTAAGCAATCTGCTAACATCTTGATATTGCATAGT
>CAZWOY010000492.1:0-3155 GCA_964635255.1 uncultured bacterium | reverse complement strand
ACCTGACGCCCAAGTTAAACGCAGGCTTCAGGTGAGGACACCTGACGCCCAAGTAACGCAGGCTTCAGGTGAGGACACCTGACGCCCAAGTTAAACGCAGGCGTCAGGTGAGGACACCTGACGCCCATAGTTAAACGCCTCAGACAGTCATTCCAGCGAAAGCTGGAATGACTGTGCACATGTACAGGTCGAACAGGAGTGTTCACCCTACCTTCATCTAAACCAGCCTCCGCCGTCGATCCAAAAACTCAAACAGCGCCATCCCATAGTTGGTGTCCGTCGTATAGAGATGATAATCGATCCGCTCCACCCGGCACTGAAATCTGTAATGTTCGATAAATTCTTTAATCAGACTCTGGTAATCATCCCTGATGTGCCAAGGACGGCTGGGGAGGATTTGACCTGTTTCGAGGTCTTTGAAACGGGCGTCTTTGGGAAAGGCGAAAGAAACCTCAAGCGGATCCAGAACCTGAAATACGATCACGTCGTGACCGATGTGCCGCAGGGCGCGCAAGCCGGCTAAGACTCTGTCCGGCTCGTCCATCAGGTCGGAAATCAGGATTACCAAGCCTTTGCGCTTGATTCGCTCGGCTATGTCCAACAGAGCGGATGATACTTGAGTGGTTCCTTCCGGTTTTAATCCCTGAAGCTGCGTCATCAGCGGGTCGAGATAACCTAAAGCCGAACTGGGCGGCATAATGCCGGTAACTTTATCGCTGAACGTCACCAACCCGACGGCGTCGCGTTGTTTCAGCATCAGCAGGCTCAACGCGGCAGCCAAAGCTTCACCGTATTCCAGTTTGGTTGCGTCTTTCGAACCGTAGCCCATCGATCCCGAATGGTCGATGAGGAAGTACGCCTTGAGGTTGGTCTCTTCTTCGTACTGCTTGATGTAATAGCGGTTCGTCTTGGCTAAAACCTTATAATCCAGATGTTTCAGCGAATCGCCGGGCATGTACTGCCGGTGTTCGCTGAACTCGACCGAAAAGCCGTGGTAAGGGCTCTGGTGCAAGCCGGTCAGGAAGCCCTCGACAACGGCTTTAGCCTTCATCTGCAGGTTTGACAGCCGCGATACCGCCGACGGATCTAGCAGGTTCTCTTTAAGCGCCATCGCCCATATCTTTCAATAAGCGGTCGATAACGTCCAACGAAGTAACGCCTTCCGCCGCGGCGTTAAAACTGGTTACCATCCTGTGCCGCAGGACAGATTTAGCTACAAAGCGGATGTCGGCGACCTCCGGCGACGGTCTGCCGTCCAGAATCGCGCGGGTTTTAGCGCCGATGATCAGATATTGCGAAGCGCGCGGTCCGGCGCCCCAGGTGATCCACTGCTTGACGTAATCGGGGCAGTCTTCATAAGCCGGTCTGGTTCTGCGCACCAGATCGACGGCGTAGGATACGACATGATCCGATACGGGAACGCGCCTTGCAAGCCGCTGCAATTCGGTAATCTGCGCCGCGTTCAGCACGGTTTTTAAAACCGGGATGTATTCCGAAGTCGTAGTGCGCACAATCTCAAGCTCCTCGTCACGCTTGGGATAATCGAGCCAGAGGTTGAACATGAAACGGTCCAATTGCGCTTCCGGCAGGGGGTAGGTGCCCTCCTGCTCGATCGGATTCTGGGTTGCGAGGACGAAGAACGGCTGTTCTAAGTAGAATGTCTCGCCGGCGGCGGTAACTTCGTATTCCTGCATCGCCTGCAGCAGCGCCGCCTGCGTCTTCGGCGGCGTCCGGTTGATCTCGTCGGCGAGGATAATCTGCGCGAAAACCGGTCCCTTAATGAACCGGAACACTTTCTTGCCCGTCGAGACGTCGTCCTCGATAACTTCGGTTCCCGTAATGTCCGACGGCATCAAGTCCGGCGTAAATTGGATCCGGCTGAATTTCAGATCGAGAACCTTAGCCAGCGAACTGACCAGCAGCGTTTTAGCCAACCCCGGCACGCCCACCAACAGGCAATGCCCCCGCGAGAGAATCGCAATCAGCAGTTGTTCGATAATCTCATTCTGCCCGACGATAGCCTTGCTAAGTTCCGAAGCAATCTGATCCCGCGCCGACTTAAGATCGGCGACGGCTTCGACGTCGTTTGTAATCTTTGAAGTGGTTTCTGGCATTTTAGTTTTATGTTAAGGTATTTTCCGCTTTAAAATTGAATGATCTTAATTAAGATACGTTCCGTTGGACAGGTATGCAATTGGCGAAGTGGGAAAGGGAGAGAGAATTAGAATCGTTTATTAAGGCAGTCTTTGAATTCTTGGATATTTATTACATTTACTTTTGGAAACGGAATTTCTTTGAGAACGTTGAAATGTTTGTCCTCAGTAACAATAAAGTCTGCGCCTCCGGCGATAGCGCAATCAACGAATTTGTTTTCGTCTGGATCGTTTTCGATTAAACGCCAATGAAAAAAAGGATTAATCCATTCAACATTCTTTGCGAATTTAAAATATTTAAAAAGGTCAATTAAAGTTTCATCATTGAAATATCTGCCTAATATGTCCTCATATTCGTATGTGATCTCATTAGTTATTAGCAGATTGTAACATTTAGATATCAATGAACTTAATATCCAATAGTAATGGGACCGGGGCGAAACAGAAACGAGCAGTACATTTGTGTCTAAAACCACATTTAATGACATAGCTATTACGATCTAGACCTTAGATCGGATTTCAACCATTTTTCAACATCCTCATTTGTATAACCTCTTTCGTTCCATGCTTTTTCAGCAGACTTAGCTGCTTTTTTAAAAAGGTAATCTTCTATTAGTTCACGAATCTCCCGCCACTCCTCTTCAGATCGTTCTAATTCAAAAAGTCTTAAAATTCTTAGCTGTTCCGGTGTAAATGCAGGGGGCATTTTTACTCATATTTTGTTCCAAGTTGTCTAATTGTAAATTAATTAACTGATTTAAGGAATGCAAGAAAACTTACTTTTAAACCTGAATAGATTAATGGAAAACAAACGATGGCTAATATATTCTACTAATCAATCATGAAAATGTCAACTCCGCAGATTCACCGCGCAAATCGCGCAATCTGCAGTTCATTCGCCCTTGCAGTATTCCCGGATCACCGCTAAAAATTGTTCCCCATACTCATTGGTAATTTTCCGCTCGTGGAGCTTCTTCTTGACCGGCTCCAGCAGCTTCGGCG
>CAZWOY010000491.1:0-3178 GCA_964635255.1 uncultured bacterium | reverse complement strand
TCGCGCTATCGTCGAAGGAAGATGGATTCCAGCTTTCGCTGGAATGACTGCGTAAAGAACGTTATTTTCCCAGTAATTACTCATGAAGCGAGCTTCGCCACGCAACATGAAAATAAATTCTCTGGTAGGGCAGGCGTCCCTGCCTGCTAGTGCGCTCCCGTAGAATCGAGAAGGCAGGCAGAGACGCCTGCCCTACCGGTAGAATTTTCATTTTCCCGAGAATTATTAAATAAAACCTTCTATGAACGATGAGCAAGTTGTATATTCTAAATTGATAGAATATACTATAAGAGAATTTTTAATCAAAATCTCCAGTTTTGTAATGGAAGAGAAGAACAAGGACATAAGACGCACAGAAATTAATCCCGAATGGTTTCCGGTGGGCGAAAAGCTTTTAAAGCCAAAGGATACGGTTCGGGAAGTCCTGCGCGATACTACGCTTTTTCGGGGAATCCGCAGCCGCGATTGGCGCGAACTAACTTCCTTCTTTCACGAACGCCACTATCTCGCCGGCGAAACGATTTTCCATCAGGGAACGCCCGGATTGGGAATGTATATTATTGTCGAAGGTTTAGTACAGATTATCAAATTCGAGAGCGACGTCGAGATCGAATACGCTCGGTTAGGTCCGAAAGAAATATTTGGCGAATTAGCGCTGATCGACGCTCAGGAACGAGCCGCCTCTGCAATAGCGACCACTCCGACAAAACTTATCGGCATATTTCGTCCACAGCTCGAAAATATGATGAGACGGCGTCCAAAGTTAGGCGTTCTGATATTTCATCGCCTTGCGGAAATCGTATCCTACCGGCTGCGTGAAACGAATAGACTACTTGCGGAATGCAGGTCAAAATTGGCGACGTCGGGAAAATGAACACACCGATGGATCCCATTAATCCGGCTTACAGACGATGGTTTATACTGACCATTTTTGGCATTATACTACTCGCCTTTTTTCTTGTATTTCCACTAATCAAGGATTTGGCGGTTGTCGTAATTATTTCGCTGGTTTTGATGTATGTTTTCCGACCAGGCGTTGAAGCGTTGGAACGATATGGAATTTCACGAACCATAGCGATTCTTATTTTATATGCCATATTTACAGGCTTATTAATTTTACTGCTGCAATTTCTGGTTCCAATGATTATAAAGGAAATCGGCACCTTGACGCAGAAACTTCAGGAGGTCGATCCAAAAGGAATCTACGAAAAATTCGTCGGATGGATTAACAGAACCATCCCCGGAGTGTCATCGATTATTCAACTCGATTCAAGCCGCTTTGATGTTTTAATAGAGAAAGCCACCAACGCAATAACTCAGTTCGTTCAGGAATCTGCGATTTTGTTAGCCGGCGTTGTGAATATATTTTCCCTGTCTATTATTGTGCCATTTTTAACTTTCTTTTTACTAAAGGACGGCCCGCAAATTACGAAAAAGTGGATCGAAAAGGTGCCAAATCGATTCTTTGAAATGACGCTTTCGCTTGTGCATAGAATCGACGACCAGTTGGGCGCGTACCTGCGGAGTATTTTACTCGAAAGTGTAATCGTCTGGCTGTTGACCTGGCCGGGCTTAGCGATTCTCGGCGTGAAATTCTCGCTCCTGCTTGCTTTGGTGCACGGCGCGTTTAATGCGATACCGTTTTTAGGCCCGGTGATTGCCTATTTGCCGATCGGATTAGTGGTTCTGATTACCTACTCGCCGGTTGGCTGGGGATTGTTTTGGATGGCGGTTATTCTGCTTTTTGTTCAGATTATCGATAATCTGCTTCTGAAACCTTTGATTATCTCGCGTTCCGTACCGGTGCATCCGGCTGTCGTTCTTGTGGGCGTTTTAGTCGGGGGCAAATTAGCCGGCGTAATCGGAATGTTTATTGCCGTGCCGGTCTTTGCGATTATTCAAGTGATTATTTTAGACAGTTATAATCACTTAAAGAACTATAGAATAATTTAAAAAGCGTATCTGAAAGTAATGGACGAATCCAAGCGCATTTCCTCGCCAAGTCTTCATTCAACCGACGCCGATATCGAACGAACCCTGCGACCGGTCGAATGGGACGATTTTATCGGTCAGAAAAAACTCGTCGATAATCTTAAGGTTTTCCTCACCGCCGCCAAGAATCGCGGAGAAGCACTCGACCATTGTCTGTTTCATGGGCCTCCCGGACTGGGCAAAACGACGCTGGCGCATTTAATAGCTCACGAATTAGGCGCAGAAATCAAGGTGACTTCGGGTCCCGTTTTAGAACGGCCGGGCGATCTTGCCGGACTGTTGACCAATCTGAACGAACGCGACGTCCTTTTTATCGATGAAATACACCGGTTGAATAATATCGTCGAGGAATATCTTTATCCTGCGATGGAAGATTTCTCGCTGGATATAATGATCGACAAAGGCGTCGCCGCAAGGTCGATTCAGATAACGCTGCCCAATTTTACGATGGTCGGAGCCACGACCCGC
This sequence comes from uncultured bacterium, assembly GCA_964635255.1. Taxonomy (GTDB): domain Bacteria; phylum Electryoneota; class AABM5-125-24; order Hatepunaeales; family Hatepunaeaceae; genus CAZWOY01. Next base: position 718 of record CAZWOY010000491.1, on the reverse strand, counting down.
GCCGGTCTATTGACGTCTCCGCTCAGAGCGCGATTTGGCATTATTTCAAGACTGGACTATTATGACTTTGAAGACTTATTTTTAATCATACAGCGTTCCGCAAAGCTGTTGAAAGTCCCGATCGAAGAGGACGGCGCGATGGAAATCGCTCGCAGATCGAGGGGAACGCCCAGAATCGCCAACCGCCTTCTCCGGCGGCTGCGTGATTTTGCCGAGGTCGAGGGCGACGGCAAAATCGACGTCGAGATTGCCAAACACGGCTTAGAGCGTCTCGAAATCGATCCGAACGGTCTGGACGATATGGACTTAAGAATATTGACCACGATTATGCACAACTATCGCGGCGGACCTGTCGGATTGGGAACACTCGCAGTCGCTGTCGGCGAGGAAGAGGACACTATCGAAGAAATATACGAACCGTATCTGATTCAGCAGGGTTTCCTCGAACGCACTCCGCGGGGGAGGAAGCTTACGATGAAGGCGAGAGAAATGATTGGGAACGATGCGCAGGCTGAGAATCAGAAGACTTTGTTTTGAGGAATGGATGAATTAACGTTCTTTACGCAGTCATTCCAGCGCAAGCTGGAATCCATCTTCCTTCGGCGATAGCGCGAGAACCGGCATGGATTCCAGCTTTCGCTGGAATGACTGCCCTTGGGCAAAATACTGCCCTTGGGCAAAATGTCGAACAAGAGTGTTCGACCTACTATTTTCATGT
>CAZWOY010000490.1:0-3206 GCA_964635255.1 uncultured bacterium | reverse complement strand
TATTATACCAGCTATTTTCATGTTCCGTGGCGAAGCTCGCTTCATGAGCAATTTCTGGGAAAATAACGCTCCCTTACGATCTCAACACACGGTCTTTCCATTTCACTCTGCCGAACAAACCTGACGGAACCAGAAAAACAAACAACGCCGGTGAAATCAGTTCGGCGATTATGAACGGCGCGAGCCATTTCCTCTCATTCAGCAGACCCGCGCCCTTATACAGAGCCGCAAAATCCGCCAAAACCTTTGCGAAGACAATTGCGAGCAGTGCTGGAAGCGGAATCTTACCAAGTAATGTAAATAAAAAACATGCGATTAGTCCAACTTGAAATAAATATAAAACGGCTGAAAAAAAAATCAATCCTATTCGATATCTTTTTCCTGCGGAAATATGCCTCGTTTTCATCCGCCGCCATTCGTTAAATGAGGATTTGGCTTTCGATTTGACGAAAGTCTGCGGATCCAGCGCGAATCTCGTTTTGCCTTTGCGTTTGTCGATTTTTTGCAGTAGCAGATCGTCGTCGCCTGATGCGCCTTTGGACGCTCCATCGAATCCGCCGATATTTTCCCAGATTTTTTTTCGGTAGGCGAAGTTGCGCCCGACGGCTGTCACCGGAAAACCTAAGCCTATCGAGCCGGCGGAAACGACAGCGTTAACGAACGAATCGAACCTTGAAACCGCCCCGGCGAATCCTGCGCCTTGCAGCGGCGAATATCCCGCAACCGCATCGACGCCGGGCGTAAATTGCTTAACCATACCTGATATCCATTCCGGCTGAGGAACGCAGTCCGCGTCGGTCGCTAAAATAATTTCACCGGTCGCTTTGCCGATCCCGACCGACAGCGCATGCTTTTTAGGCGCTAATCCCAGTGGTCGAAAGCCGGCTGGGCCAACATACAAATTATGCATTTTTCGACTATGTTCGAGCGCGATTTCCACTGTGGCGTCGCTGGAGTTATCGTCGATGATGATTATTTCAAACTTATCGCCGGGATAGTTTTGTTTGGCGAGCGCTTCGAGCAGGTTTCCGATATTTTCCGCTTCATTGCGAGCCGCGATCAGGACGGAAACGCTGAGCAGCTTGTCATTAGACTTTTTCTGACTGACCTTGCCAAGTCCGGCATAAAGCGCCAGAACCGACAGGATCCAAGCCAAACCGGTAAAAATTGTAAAATATAAAACGAAATCGAAAGGAGAGACCAAAACGCCACCCACTTCAAAATTCGCTATCATCAGCAGTTTCCGCATTTTCCGTTTGGTTTGATCTGATTTTATTTTTGATTTTTATCAATATTCGCTTTATAGCCTATGCAACCAAAAAAGTGAGAAAACCCGCCATCGAAGAGAAAAAGAAATTGCACTTTTGAAAAATGCCGTGTCATTTTGAAGTTATGAAACTTTTCATTTAAGCAGAGCTTTTTTATTTTTTTTCTGTAAAAGTCGTTGTGTTTTGTTCTTCAATGTTTAGCATTGTTTACCGTTGCACTTGCCAATCGAATATAATACATTGAACAATAAAAAACAAGTAAGATGGTTTATCCTATGAAACACTGTTTCTCAGTTGACGTCGAAGATTGGTATCATGTTGAAAACCTCGCTTCAGCTTTGCCTTCTGATAAGTGGGCTGGCTGCGAACGACGGGTTAGACAGAATATGGAACGATTGTTGTCTTTATTAGAAGAAGAAAATTTAAAGGCGACGTGTTTTATTTTGGGTGCGGTAGCGCGGGAATTTCCGGGACTTGTAAAACTCATTTCGGAAAATGGTCATGAAATTGCTTCGCATGGCGAAGATCACAAGCGGATAACCGCGCATAATAAGGAATCTTTCAGGGGCACGGTAGATAATTTAAAAAAACACCTTGAAGACTTGTCGGGACAGGAAGTTATTGGTTATCGCGCGCCAACTTTTTCGATAATGAATGAAACATGGTGGGCGCTTGAAATTCTGGCTGAATGCGGCTACCGTTACGATAGCAGCGTATTTCCTTTTAAACGCGAGAGATACGGCGTCGAAGGAGCTCCGGTCGATCCATACAAAATTTCACTCGAAAATGGATCGACTTTGGTTGAATTTCCGCCATCTGTTATCGATCTTGGATTCAAAACACTGCCAATAGCGGGAGGCGGTTACTTCAGACTTTATCCGGCATGGTTTACAAACTGGGCGGTAAACCGATTGGAAAAAAACGGGCGCGTGTTTTGTTTTTACATGCATCCCTGGGAGATAGATCCCGGTCAGCCCAGGATTGAACAAGTTTCATTTCTTAATAAAAAGATGCATTATTTAAATTTACATTCGACTGAGAAAAAATTGAGGAAAGTTCTGAAAAAGTATCGCTTTCAGCCTTACGGGAGTTATTACAAAGAGAACAAACATAATTTAGAGTTTAAAAAAGTCAATGAATGATCCTGTAATACATCACTTCCATGAAACAGCCGCTTCTTTCGATTCGATTTACACCGGCAAAAAAAGTCCTATTGGACGTTATCTGGATCGGCTGTTAAGGTGGGATATGGTGGAACGGCTGCGAAAGACTGCTGAAGTCGTCAAATCGTTCGACCAGCCTTCGGTAATCGATATCGGTGCGGGTTCAGGAAGGTTTTTTGAACCTCTCGTTCAGGCGGGAGCCAAAAAAATTACCGCGGTAGAACCGGCAGGCAACATGGTCGAAATCGCCAACAGGCTTATCGAAGCGTATAAATACAAAGAAATTGTCGAAATCATCGAAGCGCCTTGGCTGGACGCGAACATAGCAAGCGCTCACGATATTTCTATAGCGATCGGTTTTTTCGATTATATAGACGATCCGTCGCCGAGTTTGAAAAAAGCCAGAGATTTAACCACAGGCGCTTTCGCAGCATCTTTTCCCAAATCCGGGACGGTGCGAGCTAAGATTAGGAAAACGAGGCTCAGCGTTAAAGGATGTCCTACATATTATTATACAAAAAGTCAAATAGAAAAGTTGCTGAAAGACGCAGGTTTTTCAGAGTGGAAAATCGATTCGTTTGGGCAGCTTCTGTTTGTTGTCGCTAAGCCGTGATTTATTTACTGGGAAAATAGACCGCTTAATCTCCCCCCTTCTATCTGAAGGGGGGATACAGGGGGGTTGCGACTTACGTTGGGAAATGAGTCTATTTTCATATTGCATGGTAAAGCTCGCTTCATGAAAAATTACTGGGAAAATAGACCGCTTAATCTCCCC
>CAZWOY010000489.1:0-3209 GCA_964635255.1 uncultured bacterium | reverse complement strand
CCAGAATTATCGCATTGAGTGCGCGCTTCATGCGCGCTGAAGCGCGCACTCAATGTTATTATACCAGCTATTTTCATGTTCCGCGGCGCAACTCGCTTCATGAACTATACCGGCGCTTTGACGATTACGACGGTTCCTTTGTTCGGTTTCGACTCGAAAGATATGTCGCAACCCACCGAAAGAGCCCGTTCCCGCATGCCCATTAATCCATAGGACTGCGAACTTTCGATTTTTTCTTGTTCAAATCCCTTGCCATTGTCGATAATTTCTAAAACCAAATCACTGTTCTCCCTGTAAAAGTTACATTTTACTTCTGTAGCTTCAGCGTGACGAGTGATGTTCGTTAACGCTTCCTGCAGGATTCTGTACAATGCGGTCGCTGTAGCGTCATCGATATCCGGGGCGTCGATTCCAATTTCCGCTATGCATTTTATGCCGGTTCGCTCCGTGAAATCACCTATTTTCCACTCTATAGCCGCAGCCAACCCGAAATCGTCGAGAACTCCGGGACGCAATTCCGACGAGAGATGCTGAACTTCGCTAATGGTTCGATCGATCAGTTCATTCATACTCTTATATTTGGAGATAATACTTTTGTCTTCCGGCAGTTTTCTACTCAACCAGGAAAGATCCATTTTCAACGCTGTCAAAGCCTGTCCAAGCTCATCGTGTATCTCCCTCGCCAGCAGCGTTCTTTCCTGTTCTCTGGCTGTCTGCAGATAAGCGGTCAACTCGCGCAGTTGATTTTCCGACTTGGCTAAATCCTCCTCAGCTTTAACGCGGGCGGTAATATCCCGCGCAAACACATAAAATCCGGATGGTTCGCCGTCTTCAATTATCAACTTCGCCGATTGCGAGAACCACCTTGTTTCGCCCGATTTAGCAATAAACGGATACTCCAGCCTGCTGCTTGGTTCTCGCTTAAGCGCTTGGCGCATATAATGCATTTGTACGATTCGCTTGTAATCCGGGTGTATTAGGTCCAAATAATTCATGTTTATCAGTTCATCGGTTGAATATCCGCTTTTTTTCGCTCCCGCCTGATTGATATAATGGCAGTTGCCTTCTATATCGGTTGTAAAAATAACATCGGAGGCGTTTTCGACGACTTCCCGGTATTTGCGCTCGGATTCCTTCAGGGCTTGTTCCGCCTTGATACGTTCTGTGACGTTCTGCCCGATGCCGTACAATATATTTTCTTCGTTGATTTTCAATGGCACTACATTGAGCAGCAAAGTCTTAATTTTCCCTTTTACGTAATATTCCGTTTCTAAAGTTCTGCGATGGACGAAAGGCGCATGCTCCTGTTTTTGTTTTTGCAGCATATTCGGCGGCGCCCAGTCCCAAACCTTCTTCCTCAGTAACTCGCTGCGGCTGCATTCGAGGAAATCAAGCGCCGCTTTGTTTGCATCGACATATTTACCGTTTTTATCGACCATCAGGATTGGATTTTGCGCATCCTCGAACAGCGTTCGGTATTTCACTTCGCCGGCTCGCAACGCTTCCTCCGACCGCTTTCGTTCAGAAACGTTGCGCGCTATGCAGGCAATGTATGGTTTGCCGGACAGCATTATCGGACTAATTTTCATTTCAAGCCACAGGTATTCTCCAAAGGCGGTTAAAAATCGAAACTCGAGCGTTTCCGGGATCTGCTTTCCATCCAGAAAATCTTCCTGATAATTCCTCGAATATTCTCTATCTTCAGGATGAATTTTTTCAATCGGATCGCCTATATTTTCTTCTGTATATCCCAATATTTCATACCAGGCAGGATTGGCGAGGACTGTCTTACCTTTGATATCCGTTAAAAATACCAGATCCTTTGAACCTTCAAACAGGACGCGGAATTTTTCCTCGCTTGATATTAAGGCTCTGACCGCTCGTTTCTGTTTCGTAATATCCTTGACGGATCCATAGATGGCGGACAATCTTTTTTCTTTCCGATTAAATTCCGGCCGCGTGAAACATCTCATCCATTTAATCGCGCCGTATTTGCATTTAATTTGATACTCTATCGAACCTTCTTCATCCTTTTTTAGTTCATTGAACTTGCCTAAATATAGATTTCGGTATTCCGGAAGAATTATTTCCGTAAAACCGCCTAAATCCTCGACATCTTTTTGCGAATATCCGGTAATCCTGGTAAAGGAGTCGGTAATCCAATCCAGACTTATATTTTCATCGAGATCGACCTTTAGAGCGAAACAATAATCCGAGGAAATTTCGGAGAGGATTCGATAGCGCTTTTCGCTTTCAATGTGTATTTTTTCCGTTTTAATTCGCTGTATGGCCAACGCCGCCAACTTGATAAACGCCTCTACCAGGTCATAGTTCTCGAGATCGATATTTTTAGGGAGTAAAATGACTATATTGCCTATTAATTTGCCTTTATAAGGAATTCCCATGCCGTAAACGCCACCCAGATTCAAGACTTTTTCCAGAGCCGCAGCCGCCATTTTAGGAATTCGTTTAAAGCTTAATTCGTAAAGACCGCCTTCGAATTGAGTTATCCTGTCGGACGTCAAAGTCAAGAGTGTGGTTTCATCGATCTCATATTCCATACCCACCGGACGCCGTCCCAATATATCGATAATTTTTTCCCGCAGATTGCCTAAACCCGCCAGCGCTCTGGTTTGCAGCATTTTTTTATCCAGATCGATCTCGTTGACCAGAATTGTAGCTTCAGGCGCAAATTCGACGAGTTTATTTGCAATATACTTATAGATATCCTCTTGATGCGGGAAGTTTAACAAGTCCATCGCTATCGCTGAAATGCCGGATATGCGTTTATCGTTCATCAGAATGCTCGTTTTTTGGTGAAAGATTAAATCTAAGTAATTGTATTAATTATGCTTTGAATGGAGGCTGGGCTGACTTAGACTATCTAAAATCTTAAAGTATTAATAAAATCCGAATAAGTCAAACATCTGCATTTTGAATGGAACTATTCATGAAGAGCGCTTCTCCATGGAACATGAAAATGGCTGGCTTAATCACATTGAGTGCGCGCTTCAGCGCGCAGGAGGCGCCCGGTACGCGCTAAAGCGCGCACTCAATGCGATAATGCCAAGGTTCTATTTTCCTAATTATAGTAGGTCGAACACTCTTGTTCGACATTTCGCCCAAGGGCAGTATGTTGCCCAAGGGCAGTATGTTGCCCAAGGGCAGTATGTTGCCCACGGGCAGTCATTCCAGCGAAAGCTGGAATC
>CAZWOY010000488.1:0-3211 GCA_964635255.1 uncultured bacterium | reverse complement strand
GCAGTTTGGTTTTAATAAAATTCTATTTAATTTGGACTTTTGCAAAAACCTCAACTTATTAAAATATTTCCGAAGTTACAAGCCTTTTTTTAGATTTCCAATGCAGAAATCTCCCCCCCTGCTATTGCAGGGGGGGATTAAGGGGGGGTTACTTAACCAACATAATCTTTTCGCAGAACACCTTACCCCCGGCATTCAAACGAACAAAATATAAGCCAGCCGGCGCGCTTTCCGCGTTCCAGGCGGCGGTGTGGCGTCCCGGTTCGGCAACGCCCTTGTGAAGCGTCGCAACCGAACGCCCGGAAAGGTCGAACACTTCGAGCGACGCCCTCGTCCGTTCAGCGACGTCGTACCTGATCGTTATGCTCGCGTTGAACGGGTTGGGATAGGGCATGAAGAGCTTGAAAGCCCGCGGCAAGCCAGGTTGTTCGGTTACGCCCAACGGAGTTCCTTCACCGGTCAGGGCTGCGGTCAGTTGACGCTGCTGTGAATACACATCCAACCTTCCGTCATACGTTCCGACAGTATCCGGTCGGAAGGTGATGGGAAGGGCTAACTCCTCGTCCGGCTGAAGTTCTGTGCCATCATAGTCTCCTACGCTAAAGACGCCGCCGGAGACACGGAGGCTGTCAATTGCAATCACCTCCTGCGCATGGTTGGCGATGAAAAGCGTATCGCTCAGCGAGTCACCCATTTCAACGCCGCCGAAATCGAGGAACTCCGCCGATATGCTCAAGTCCCACACGCCAAGCAATTCACCGACGTCATAGACGCTCAGATCGGAAAGGTCGGCAACGTAAAGAAAACCGCGCTCAGCATCCACATCCATGCCTGAGGCGAAATGGGGGGTGTCGTAATAGCCAACTTGCTGCGGGTGTTCCGGATTATCAAGGTCGAAAATTTGAACGCCGTGTTCCGCGTTGGCGACAAAAAGGCAGTTGCGGATGACGGCGGCTTCGACGCCTTTAATAACTTCATCCGTGTAATAAACTTCCTGAGGATGAAGCGGATCCTCAATGTTCACCACCGACATACCCGAACCGCCCAGTCCGCCGATCAGGTACAGGTAATCCATATACCGGACGCCGGTTGCTTTCAACCCGCCGCTCAACTGCTCCCATTCGCCAACGCGCTGTATATTATCGAGATCACTCCAGTCGTAAGTCACAACGCCAGGGAATTGCCCGAAAACCTGGCCGGTGATCAGCAAATAAAAGTCTTCCGGAAAAATCTTATAAAACCGATTAACTTCATCATTTTGGTATGTTACAAGCCTTTCCGGATTATCAGGATTTTCAAGGGAGTTTATCCACAGAGTTGTACCTGAAGCCACGAATAACAAATCTTCATAATAGGTCGGAAATCTTCCCGAACTTAATTGCCTGCCATTGGGACCGCTTCCAAAGATGTGTTGAGGATGTTCGGGCTCAATGACATTGAATATAGTTAGACCGCAACCATATCCCCCGAGACACACGAGACTGTCCCGGAAAACGGTAATATTGCCGAATCCATAATCATACCGATTCAGAATCGAATCCACTTCGGCGATTTGAACCGGCATTGCGGGATCGGCGACCGAAAACACCCGCAGGCGGCCATTAAAGTAATAGTTCTCTATTCTTGGAGCAGGCCAGACGCCGGTTTGACCATCGGCGGCAAACACAATATTGTCCCTGTAAGCGACATCCCTGATCCATGCGTTGGTGTGATTGACATGCTGAATAAAGGGATCTTCCTTGTCGGCCACATTTACAATCTTCAGACCACGCTTTGATGCCGGCGCAAGGACGTAGTCGCCGCGAAAGTCGATCAGACCGGTACTTTCAAGACTACCTTGCGAGATTAAAAAACCAAGTAAACGAATATTTTCCAATTCTCTAATATCAGTAATGCTGAAATAGGTACCAATATCTCCATATAAATAACCATTGTTATAAATCGCTCCTACGAAATTTCGATGGTGAAAGGTAGAAATTACTTGGATGTTTTCAGGATTACTAACATCTAATACCTTCATTGTATCGGAGGGTATGAATGCTATATCCTCATGCAGACTGAATAAAAAGCCACTGCGACTTCCTTCGAATTGTCCCCCTATATTTATTTCACGTGGATTACTTATATCTAAGGCTGTCAAATAAAAAGTACTCATTTGGATTGTCCAAAGGTAATCACCTCGTAAAAACATTCTTTTGGTGTCACGAATATTAAACTCAAAAAAACACAATAGTGTTGGATTTGTAACGACATTTAAATCAATGGAATAAATCCCAATACGATCACTAATTAAATAGGCTATTGAATCACGTACTTCAATTCCCACAAACCCTACCTCTTCCTCCCAGACTCCAATTTCTTCTACTGCATTCAAGTCCGATATATCGTAAATTCGCAATCCCCTTGACCCATCGGCAACATAACAAAGAGTATCATCAATAAACAGAGCATTAGCCTGCCCGGGCGTCGGAAACCGGGCGATTTGGACCGGTGGTTGTTCGGGATTCTCATCGTCGTAGGTATAAATAATCACGCCGTAAGTGTTGGCGCAGAATATTCGCTCGCCAATCACTTTAACGTCCTGAAAATCACCCGAAACAAGGGCTTCGGCGACGAAGCGCACGTTCCGGTTGGGCTGGCTGCGGGTGATCCCCGCAGCCAGCATGATTAACAGAACGATCAATGAATATTGCATTGAACGATTCATTTTACTTGACCAACAATATTTTTTTCGACAGCGTTTTTCCGGGTGTTGTTAACCGAACCAGGTAGAGTCCGGAACCTGCTCCGCTGCCGTCCCACACGGCGGTATGGTTTCCGGCGCGCGACGTTCCACTGGAAAGGATTTCTATGATCCGTCCACGGATATCGCATATTTCCACCTTGACCGGCGATGCTTCGGGCAGCGCATAACGGATATTGATCCGGCTGTTGAAGGGGTTGGGATAGGGCTCCAATAAACCGATCCGGTCCGGCAAAGGTGTTTCCAAAGTCGATAATATTGAAAACCTGTCCGGCACAATATAAATATCCATCATAATAATTTGGACTGAGAATATGATTCCCAATTTCATCTAACACTTCAATATTATCAACATCTGAAATATCTAAAGACAACAGACTGCCATTGTTTGAAATAAAGGCAATATTATTTACCCTATCTTATTCACCCTAATCAAATACAGGAACATATAACTCACGTCTTAGTATA
>CAZWOY010000487.1:0-3215 GCA_964635255.1 uncultured bacterium | reverse complement strand
CTATGTGCATTAAATAGTGTACATACGCTTTGATGCGCATAATCCATACCTCGTTCCCACGCTCCCGCGTGGCAATGCTTAGCAAGCCTTTTTTGCAGAGATCAGTATCTCAGCAGCGCTCCTACGCCTCCGCTTTTTTCAAGTCTTGGCGCATGATCGAGCATATCGACCCGAGCCCCCTGATCGAGCGCTTTCTGGATGGCGTGATCCAACATATACGGCACTTTCAGCATTTCATTGCCGCAATAGGGACAATTGTCTTCACGCACCGGCGTCACTGCGCCGCAGCTCCGGCACAGCATACCAGGCTGAGTTACATTCGACATAACATACATTTTATGTATATTCCCCTGCTGCAGAGCCGTCAAAACGTCAGACAGTCCCAAAACGACGTTTCCATTGCTGTTGAACAGCTCGTCCAGCGCTTTTCGTTCAAAATCGTACTCAATTTGCTGCATAATCGGCAATATCTTCTCGAGGATCTCCTTATCGTTGGCATGGCGATCGATTGTGAATTCACCGACGACATTTCTTTTTAGCTTTGCCGGCAGCAAATCTTTGAAACGCCCACGGGCGCTGTCCGTCCCCCCGACAAGAATGCGTTTAATTCTTTCCGTTTTTATAAGTTTCTCAACGAAATTCACTGCGTCTTTGTGAATGATTCGCTCTATTTTTTCTTTTGTCTTTTCAGCGCGGATCAATGCCATATATGTATATCTGCCGTCTTTGCCGCGGTTGGGTTCGTCCATTTCGCCGACAAAATTCGTCAATTCTTCAATTTCTCCGGTCCGGCTGATTAGCGCCCGCGCTTTTTCCTGCCCGACAACGACGACAATATATGCCTGGTATAAATCTATAATCGTCGCCAGAGGCTTGATATAGGGATCGCGTTCGATTACGAGTAGATTGTTTAGTGGCAACGCTAAATGATACTCACGCCAGAAGTCCTTTTCCGCACAGCTTATGATCGCTAAACCGCGTTTCAAACCATCTGGCCGGTCGGTAAGATAGTTTTCAATCTTTTCGAAATCCTGTTTAACCAGCTTTTTATCAGACTGATCAAATCGCTTGATCTGATCCTTTGCCATGTTTTTAAAATGCTTAAGCCATTGTCCATTTGGATTTTCCGTCGGATCGACGTTTAAATAAAGACTGACGAAGAAAGCGTCTTCGTTTAGAAAGGAAGCAAGTTCTTTTAGTTCCTGGTGAGTAATCATCCTACCCTCCATAAAAAAAGTGAATTAAGTCCCCAAGGCGTCGTCCTGTGCCTTAAAAACGCGAAATTAGAAAAATGAAGATTAGTTTGACAACTGCGGCTGGTCACTTTTCTGCGTTTGAATATTTTGCGTCAAACTAAGTATTGTTAAGTATTAGCCAATGAATTCAGCTCTTTTGCATATATTTTCGATGCGGTCTCTTTTTGGTTCGCCTCTTTTAAACAGACTTTTTCGATAAAAAACCGATGCACTCGAAAATCCGATGTGAGTTCGGGATGAAAACTTGAGATAAGTATGTTATGCTGTTGAACCATCACCGGATCTTCGTTTAAAATCGACAGTATTTCAACATCCGGTCCAATTCTGGCAATCCTTGGAGCGCGAATAAATACTCCTTGAAATTCTTCTCCTTCTATGCCTTTTATTTTTAAAGGCGCGATAAAGGAATCGACCTGCCTGCCATAAGCGTTACGGAAAATATCGATATCGATGAGGTTTAGTCTCGGAAGCGGTTTTTCGACGCCGTAACCTAATAAAATAGCGCCTGCGCATGTTCCCCAAACCGGCATTCCCCCCAGTATTTTCTTCCTGAGTATCTCTGCAAAACCGTATTGATCGAAGAGGATCGAAAAAGTAGTCGATTCTCCGCCGGGCATTATCAACCCATCCAGACCTTCTAATTGCTCAGGCCGTCTTATCTCAACGGACTCGACGCCGATTTGTTTTAATGCGCATATATGAAGGCTAAAACTTCCCTGAATTGCCAAAACGCCGATGCGCATTACCAGCCTCGATCTTGCAGGCGTTCCTTCTCCGGTATTTTAGCCGCTTCGATGCCTATCATCGCCTCGCCCAATTCGCGGCTGGCGTTTAAAACTTCATTCGGATCCTGCCAGTGGGTCGTGGCGCGAACGATGGCTTTCGCGCGTACAGGCGGATCTTCGGATTTGAATATGCCGGAGCCGACAAAGACAGCCTCGGCTCCAAGCTTCATCATCAGCGCCGCATCCGCAGGCGTAGCGATCCCGCCGGCGGCAAAGTTCGGCACCGGCAGTTTGCCCATCTCAGCGACTTTTTCCACCATTTCAAACGGCGCGCCCATATTTTTCGATTCCGCCATCAACTCGTCTTTTGTAAGTTGAGTCAACCGCTTCATCTCTTTTTGAACCAGCCGCATGTGTTTAACCGCATGAACGACGTCGCCGGTTCCGGCTTCGCCTTTGGTTCTCATCATGGCTGCGCCTTCGCCGATTCGCCGCAGCGCTTCCGCTAAATTGGTGCAACCGCACACAAACGGCACTCTGAAATCGTGTTTCCAAACGTGATTTTCGTTATCTGCCGGAGTCAACACTTCGGATTCGTCGATAAAATCGACGCCTAAGCACTGAAGCGCTTCCGCTTCCATTAAATGACCTATCCGAATTTTCGCCATAACCGGAATCGAGACGGCGTTCATAATCGCCTCAATGACCTTGATGTTCGACATACGCGCCACTCCGCCGTGTATTCGTATGTCATAAGGCACGCGCTCCAAAGCCATTACGGCTACCGCTCCCGCATCTTCCGCTATTTTTGCCTGCTCCGCATTCACGACGTCCATGATGACGCCGCCCTTCAACATCTCTGCTAATCCAACTTTCAATAAAAATCCATCTTTTCCCGGCGTTGGCGGCGGCAGTTTTCTATCTTGCATTTATGTTTGCCTCAAAATGGTTTAACCAAATTAAATTGCTTATGGCAGTTGAAATCCACCACTAATTTAAACTAATAAGAATTCCGGCACATTTCAATTCTCAGCATACCGAAATGCGATTCCTGAAAACATAATGTAAATTTATCGTAAACAATCTAACAGGTTTTAAACAACTTATTGCCATGTGCAATAAATAGTGAACAAATTACCAACTCGTTCCCAATTACCACCTCCTCGTTCCCAATTACCACCTCGTTCCCAATTACCACCTCGTTCCCAATTACCACCTCGTTCCCAATTACCAC
>CAZWOY010000486.1:0-3219 GCA_964635255.1 uncultured bacterium | reverse complement strand
GGATTCTACAATGTGCCGGTTAGAATCAATAATGGAGGAAATGGCACTCTGAAAATCGATGACGTCGTTTTCAATTCTGATTTGTTTTTTGCAGATGAAAGAAACTTTATCGTCCGAGCGGGTGAAGAATCCACGATCAATTTGTCCTTCCACGCTGAAGATATATTGACTCTCAACGCTCCGATCGAGTTTGATGGAATCGTTGCATTTCATTCAAATGATCCGGAAAATAGGGAGGTTGAAATTTTTTTAAGAGCGGAACTCAACAATTGGCCTGAAGTCGATCCAACCGAAAGCTTCCATAGTCTTCGAATCGAGGGATTTTACATCGATGGCGATGAAGCGCCGGATGGCGTAATATTAGGAGTTTATACTCCAAGTGGCGTTATAGCGGGACTTACGGAATGGCGCAATAACGAAGAGGTTATCCTGCGCGCTTATGGAGAAGATGAATTCCATCCATACTTTGAAAACGGCAATGAATTTCAATTCGCTGCGTGGGATCGACTGCAGGGCAGATATCTTTTAGATTCTGAATGTTTAGATGGAGCGAATACTTGGTCAGCGGGAAACGAATCAAACTTTGAGCTTGATTATCAGTCATCCCGCGAATTAACGCTTCTGATGAATCGAGGTTGGAACATGGTTTCAATCAACGTCGATCCTGTGGATATTTATGATGAAGGCGAAGAAGAGGGTCCCGAAATCCCCATATTGTGGGAACCGCTTGGTCGGAACGGCGCGAATATGGTTATTCTGATAAAGGATGAACAAGGCAGATTCTAGGTTCCCGAATTTAACTTTAATAATATTCCGTATTGGCGTCTCGAAGATGGGTATCAAATCAATCTGCGGGAGAATATCGAATTTACCATAGAAGGCGTCGCCATTGAACCTGATTGGGACGTCCCATTGCGCCCGGGCTGGAATATTATCGCCTACTTCCCCGGCTACGAACTGGACGCTTCCGCTCCCGATTTCTACGTTCTATCTCCGATAATCGACAGAGTTGAGATCGCTAAGGACGGTTTGGGCAGGTTTTTAACTCCCGAGCATAACTTCTCAAACATGGAACCTTGGGAGGAAGGACAGGGCTATCAGGTTAAGATCGATTGGGACGAACCAATTATCTTGAACTATCCTGAGGAGCGAGAGGAAATATTCGCGGTTCAACAGTCGCTGCCAGCAGACCGTTTACATGAAATAAATCCAACCGATCGCAACATGAGCCTGCTGATCGATGCTATTCACGGAATCGACCTTTCGGACGTCGAATGCATCATTGCCGAATCCCAAACCGGCAAACTCATCGGTCAAGGCATTTTAAACGGCAATCGTTACGGTTTAGCCATCTGGGGCGACGATCCTAATACCGATGAAATTGAAGGCGCTTTGGAAGGCGAAACATTTTCGCTTAAAGCAATAGCAAAGTCAACCGGCAATACAATCCCCATGAGAGTCGAGCGCATTCTTAAAGGCGATGGCTGCATTTATGCGGAAAATGGTTTTTCGGTGATTGAAACTTTTGCGCAAGAAATAGTCCCGGATCGATTTTTCATTTCTGAATGCTATCCAAATCCCTTCAATGCGACCACGAGATTTATAATCGAACTGCCTGAGAAATCACAGATCGAGATCGATGCATTCGACCTTTCCGGACGAAGAATTGAAGAAATTGCGCATGGCGAATATAAAGCCGGCGCGCACGATTTCAGTTGGAACGCGGACGGATTGACAAACGGCATATATATTTTCCGGTTGGATACGGAAAGCTATTCGGGCGTTCGGAAGGTTGTTCTAATGAAATAAGGAAAACTTCCCGGCAGGTTAATCATAACCGACCGATATTTTATACGCCGTTGATAATGCGACAAGCACAAACTTTATTGCTCAATTCATATTTATTGCCTATTTTGTATCAGTTTTAGAAACAAAAAGGGACATTTTGTTAAAAATAGGCTTAGCCGGCGTCGGATACCTCGGATGCAGGCATTTGAAGCATCTGATTGAAATGGAAGGCGTTCGCGTTTCGGGAATCTGGGATATTGATCCTGAGAAAATGAGAGACGCTTCGTCCGAATTTGGCGTTTCACCTGCGAGAAGTTTAGACGATCTTATAAAATCTTCCGATGCGATAGATATTGTAACCCCGACGTCAACGCATTTCGATATCGCCTGGCAATGCATGGAAAATGGAAAGCCCGTCTTTATTGAAAAACCGATTTGCGCGGCTTTCGATCAGGGAAAAAAGTTGGTTGAGTTGTCGAAAAAATTGGGGATTCCCGTTCAGGTCGGTCATATCGAGCGTTTCAACCGCGCCTTCAGATCCATTCAGCGCACTCCCGTCGATCCTCATTTTATCGAAGCTCACCGGCTGGCGCTGTGGACGCCGCGGGGAGTGGACGTCTCCGTCGTTTATGACCTGATGATCCACGATCTCGATATTATCCTCAGCCTGTCCAAAGCCAAGCCGGTTCACCTGCACGCCAACGGCGTCGGAGTTATCACCGATACCGTCGATATCGCCAACGCCAGAATCGAATTCGACGCCGGGCTGGTCGCGAATGTAACCGCCAGCCGGATATCGCTGAAGAAGATGCGCAAACTGAGGCTGTTCGGAGACAATGAATATATCGCTCTCGACATGGCGAAAGGTTCATGCGAATACATCGGAGTCTGCGACAATGAAGACAACGTTCCTGAAAACGCCCTGCCGTTGGGAACGATGGATATTCCCGGCAGCCATCGAATCATTTACCAGAAAATGTTAGAGGTCGAAGAAGCGGACGCGATGCGGCTCGAATTGGAATCGTTCAGGGATGCGATTATTAACGAAACCGAACCCACAGTTACCGGCGAAGACGGTCTGCGCGCGCTGGATTTGGCAGAGCAGATTGTGAAGCAGATTGAGAAAGCCCAGCCCGGATTGACGATGGAGACGTTGAATTTGTGAACAGCTCTCTCGTTCCTCCACTCCAGCTTGGGATCCCATATCCGCCCATCGCAAGTCGAGAGCTTGCAGACGCCCTCGTCTGCAAGGATGCGAATTTGTTACACCGCAACTGCTTGCAGACGCCCTCGTCTGCAAGGATGCGAATTTATTTCACCGCAACTGCTTGCAGACGCCCTCGTCTGCAAGGATGCGAATTTGTCACACAGCAACGGCTTGCAGACGCCCTCGTCTGCAAGGATGCGAATTTATTTCACCGCAACTGCTTG
>CAZWOY010000485.1:0-3226 GCA_964635255.1 uncultured bacterium | reverse complement strand
AGCGCGTACCGGGCGCCTCCTGCGCGCTGAAGCGCGCACTCAATGTGATTAAGCCGGCCTTTTTGTGTTGCAAAGAACTATAACTAACCGATTCGCAAACCAATCCAATTCGCCAACTGCGCCCAGAACAAGCCGAGAATTAAAGTCGGTAAAATGGTTATGATGGCTAAGACGCTTCCTAAAGTCTTTAATTGGGTCGGAATCAAG
Organism: uncultured bacterium; assembly: GCA_964635255.1. Lineage (GTDB taxonomy): Bacteria > Electryoneota > AABM5-125-24 > Hatepunaeales > Hatepunaeaceae > CAZWOY01. The sequence goes on along the minus strand of CAZWOY010000485.1, from coordinate 3,019 downwards.
CCTTTCTCGACAACTTCGCCTTCCGGTTGAAGCAGGAACATATCGCGGACTATGCGGACGTAGTAGAACAATGAAACTACGGTGTTGGCGATGGCTATCAAAGCTAAGGCGAACAGCTTGCCTTTTATCAAGGCTGCAAACAGATAGAATTTGCCGACAAATCCGGCCAATGGCGGCAATCCAACGAGACTGAACAAGAATATAGAGAGCGCTATTGCAGGAATCGGGCTGGTTTTGCCTAAACCGCGGAACCATTTGATCGAATCGCCGCCGAGGTTTCGTTCGACCGCATCGACGATCAGGAAAGCGCCGAAGTTCATGAATAAGTAAACGACCAGGTAAAACATGACCGCCGCAGTGGCGAGGCTGTTCATGTCGCCGGCGGGATACTCGGCTAAGACCGCAAATCCCATCAGCAGGTAGCCGGCGTGGGCTATCGAAGAATAGGCTAACAGCCGTTTGACGCTGTCCTGCCAAATCGCGCCCAGGTTGCCGAAGGTCATGGTTAAAGCGGACGCAAGCGTAAACATGCCGACCGCGCTGATTCCGTAAATAGGGTGAAGAGTGACAAATACGGGCATAAGTCTGAACAAAGCCGCAAATCCCGCCGCTTTGGGAGCGACGGAAAAATAGGCGGTAACAGCCGTCGGGGAGCCTTCATATACATCCGGACACCAGAAGTGAAACGGGACCATTGCGATTTTGTAGCCTATGCCGGCGAGAACCAGCACAAGCCCGACCATGTGGGGCAATGGGGGGACGTTTGTCCTGCCTAAGATTTCAAACATCTCGCCGATATTGGTCGTTCCGCTGATACCGTACAAAAGCGAGAACCCCCACACCATCAATCCTGAGGATACCGCGCCGTAGATTACGTATTTTAACGCCGCTTCAGCCGACTTCAGGTTGTTTTTCAAATAGCCGGCTAAAACGTAGGATGGTATGGAAACCATCTCAAGCGCGACGAACAGCGTGATTATGTCATTGGCGCCTGCCAGGAAGAACATGCCGAGAATGCTTGCCATCACCAGAATGTAGGGTTCGCCTTCCTCTTTATAACGGAAGGAAAGCAGTCCCAGCGATATAATTCCTGCAAGACAGAACAGCAATCGGAAAAAGACCGTCATACCGTCTTGAATAACGGATCCGAAGAGGTAGCTGCCGACTTCTTCCTGCGCGCTTATGGTGATAATCGCCGCCGCAAGGAGCAGGATGGATCCCAGCGCGGCGATTATCGCGCCTTTATTCCTGCCGGCTAACAGATCGACTATCAGCAGGAGCAGTATGCCTCCCGCCAGCGTCAGTTCAGGAATTAAAGGCGTCAGATTTAGGTTGTTTGTCAAATCGATCATAATGGCGTTACCGCACGCATTATTTCACCAAGATACGAAAGCGAAGTGTTCATCAAATTCAGAATCGGATGAGGCCAAACGCCTAACACAACTACAATAATCCCCAAAGGTACGAGTGTAAACAGCTCCCTGCCGTTGATGTCGGGCAGGTTTTCGTATTTGGGATTTGTTTTTCCGAAGAACATTCTCTGCAGCGTCCACAGCAGATAGGCGGCGGTGATGATAATGCCGAATATGGCGAGTATCGTATAGACTCGCCAGACTTCGAACGCGCCGATAAAGACCATCGCTTCGGAGATGAATCCGCTCAGTCCCGGCAATCCCATGCCGGCGAAGAAAGCGACCATGGTGACGCCCAGATATTTAGGCATAACGTTGGCTAAACCGCCGAATCCCGCTATTTGTCTGTGATGGGCGCGATCGTAGATTACGCCGACCAAAAGGAACAGCATCGCGGTAATCGTGCCGTGGTTGAACATCTGGAACACCGCGCCCTGCAGCCCTGCGGCGGTGAACGAAGCCATGCCCAGCATCACGTAGCCCATGTGCGAGATCGACGAATAGGCGACCAGTTTCTTGAGGTCTTTCTGCGCCATAGCGCAGAAGGCTCCATACAAGATATTTATCATTCCGTTCAATGCTATCACCCAGGCGAGCGCGACGGTCGCGTCGGGCAGAATAGGGTAGAGGATGCGCAGGATGCCGTAGGTTCCCATTTTCAGCAGAATGCCGGCAAGAATAACCGATATGGCTGTCGGAGCTTCGACGTGAGCGTCTGGGAGCCATGTATGGAACGGGAATGCCGGAATCTTGATCGCGAAGCCGATGTATAGCCCGAAGAACATCAGGATTCTGATAGAATTGATCAGGATAACGCCGCTCTGGTTCGTCTGGTTCATCATGTGCAGCATGTTGAACGTATGCGTTCCGGTGATTGGGTCTTTGGTGTTGAAATAGAGCAGCAGGATCACGATCAGCATCATGACCGATCCGATCAGCGTATAGATAAAGAACTTAATCGCCGCGTAAATCCTGCGGGGACCGCCCCAGATTCCGATAAGAAAGTACATCGGCAGCAGCATGATCTCCCAGAACACATAGAACAGGAAGAAATCAAGCGCGACAAAGGTTCCCATCATGCCGGTCTCTAAGAGGAGAAACAGCGCGAAGTAGCCTTTGACTCCCGACTTTATCCCGAACGACGCCGGAATGCATAGAAAACAGAGTAGCGCCGTCAGCAACACCATCGGGAAGGACAGTCCATCCACTCCGATGAAATAATTAATATGAAACAGCGGAATCCAGGAGGCTTCTTCGGTAAACTGAAAACCCTCCGGATCGTTAATGCCCGCCTTGTTTAAATCGAACTGCGGATATAAAGTAACCGCTACGATCAGCACAATTAACGTTGTGATCAGCGCCGTCCATTGAATCGCCTTATGACTGTTTTTAGGCAGCGTCAAAATGACGGCGGCGCCAACCAGCGGAAAAAACGTTAAAAATGTCAACTCACCCATAAGTGTGCCATCTATTTTATCTTTTTGTGTTTTTCTTTGTTAAGTAATTGCTAGTTATTGCAATTACATTTAATTACTGGGAAAATAAATATTCTACCGGTAGGGCAGGCGTCCCCGCCTGCCTTCTCATCCTTGCAGAGTCGCACTGGC
>CAZWOY010000484.1:0-3241 GCA_964635255.1 uncultured bacterium | reverse complement strand
CCAACACTTATGCTTGCAGACGCCCTCGTCTGCAAGCTCTCGCCAAGCGATAACATACAATTATGCTTGCAGACGGGGGCGTCTGCAAGCTCTCGCGCAGCTCTCGCGCATTATTATCGGACAGTCTGCCGGATATCCTCAAGTAGGGCAGGCGTCCCTGCCTGCCGAATCCGGCTTGAAGATCTCAAGCTAAATCGATCCTGTAAATATTATCGCGAAGATTGCTCGTCAGATGCTTAGTTAACCACCTGTGCCTCTCTTCATGACATGAGAGGATGAAAACCTGATTTTGACGCGTTAAAAACTCCATAAAGAACTTCATCCCGGATACAAACTTATCATCATCAGCCGCAGCGAGCGGTTCATCCAAAATTACGGGCAGTCTTCCTTTCTGTTTTTTTGAAAGGAAGGAGGAAATGCCTAAGCGAGCCGCTAAGAATATTTCATCTCGCGCGCCTTTTGAGAATACTCCATCGATTTCGTGAGAACTGAATACCCGGTCATGCGTCGTATCCCGAACCGTAAAAGTTAAGTCCTTGGCAAATCTTAAATCGGCGTATCTCGCATTCAACCGCATAAGGAATTTTTCTGCATATTCATTCAGGGCTTTTGCCCAGGTGGAATATGCGCTGCCGGTGACGCGCTTCAGAATCCTGATAGCTGTTTCGATTTCAAATTTGAAATGTTCGGATTTGCGGATCTCCTCATTTAACTCATGAATGCGTTTGTGGATTCGCGGAAATTGTATTTGGAAATTATCGAATATTCCCGCGATCTTGCGCTGAATTCTCTGCTTTTCGCCGTTCAGGTCATCCGTTTTTTTTGAAAGCTGTTCGATCTTATCGAAATAATACTCTTTAGTCTGTTCGAGCGTTTCCTTCAATTCCGGCATTTCCGCCCAGGTTTTCGATTTTTCAATCAGTTGCTGCAGCCTTCTTTTCTTTGCATTAAGGTTTTCCTCAGATACGATTTCCCGTTTCAGCCGGGGTAGATTCTCTTGAACCGTCGTGCGGTATTGTCTGAATCTTTCGAGTTTTCGACTGAATTGTTTTGCGCTTTCCGCAATCGATAAACTGTCGCCTATTTTCGCTTTCTTAAGGATTTCCCGGCATCTTTTCCGGTTGGATTTAAGCTCCTGATCGGTCCTTCTCAGTCTCGCCTCGTATTCATTTTTGCGTTCCTGTGCAATTTGCAATTCTTCCGTCGCTGATTTTATTTCTTTATACAGCGCCAGCAGTTTTTTTGCATTTTCTGCAATCGATAAGTCAGAATCCAAGGCATTTTCCGCTTTGGCTAAATATGGTTCGATCTTTTTCCGGACCTCGATTTCATCCTTTTCAGCGCGTTTGTAGTCTCGTTCGGCAATGATCAACGGCTCGGTAATTTCAAAAACACGGTCGAAGTTTGCATATACTGAAAGCAGTTTATCTCTATCGGAAAAACCGAGTTTTACTGCGAGATTTGTCATTTCTTCGTTGAGACGATCGAGTTTTTTCCGGGCTTTATCGCTCGCGGCTTCCGATTCTTCAATTTCTTCATCGATCATCTGCAACCGGTATGATTCCGAACTGCCGCCGGTGGAGCGGGTAACGGCTCCGACAGCGGCGGCTAAAATTCCGATTCCCGCCAGAACCTGCCCCAGCCAGGCTCCGTCGGTGGCTAAAATCATTACGCCGCCGGCGATCACAAAGACAGCCGATATTAGGAAGAAAAGTCTTGCTCTCGAAACCACCCGGTATTTGTTCTCGACAATGGCAGCCCGTTCGCCTTCGATCCATTCGATCCGTTTCTGCAGTTCTTCTAATTTACTGTTCTCGTTTGCAAACTGGGAGCTGTATTCCTCGAGAAATTTTCTTTCATCAGGCGCCAGGCCGGCGAATATTTTTCTCAGTTTGTCAAAATTCTCCCGGCTGACTCCTTTCTGTTCAAGTTCATCCCTGTGAAGTTCAACTTCATTTGACGCTCTTTCAAGCCGCTCCCGCCTGTCGTTATAAAGGGACGTCAGCGCTTCCAGTTCGGCAAAATTTCCTTTGGCTAATTCAATATAATCCTTGTATTCTACAACTTTAGCCCGGGCTTTTTCATAGGGAGGATTAACCTTATCGCGCAATGTCTCATTTATTTGCTTTCCCGTTGACTCGAGATCGGAAATCCGTGTCGATAGACGATACAACTCTTCGCTTTCATCAGCGGGAAAAGTGTCAAATTCTCCCTTATTTTCGTTGAATTTTTCGAGATTCTTTAGTTCTAATCTTAAACGATCCTGGTTTTCAATGAAATCCTGCAGTTCGTTGATTTCGACCATTATAGCCTGCCGGCTGTATTTCCATTTTTCAAACTGCAGTTTTTCCAGATCGATATCGATATCTGTCAATCGCCGCGCCATCGGTTCCAGATTATTCTTTCTTTTCTTTAAGCCGGCAATTTCCTCAAGCAGCGATTCCTTTTCCGACTTCAGTTCTTTAATCGCTTCATTAAGCTCTATTCCTTCTATGCTGTGGGTTGTCGGATAGTTTGTGATGGAATGCTCTAACCGGGCTATCGCATTTTCCGCCGTATTTCCATCGGTTCCGATGCTGGCGATGCGCTGAATGTGGTTGGTTAATCCTGCGGCGTCTTTGATCGCTAAGATTTCTTCCTGCCGCAGATAGAAACTTTTAATGAAATTATCAGCCGTTAGTCCAAGCAGGCTTTCCCCGATGTAAAAATTTTCATCGTCTCCGAGAAAATCCGCCGTCCGATCTTCTTTTTGGTCCAGTTCGATTACGGTAACGCCGCCGTTGTTGAAATCGCGTTCAATGCGCCAGTAGCCATCCCCGGTCTTAAAATCGACCGTAACGCCGAATTCCTGCGGTTCAGTCCATGGTTTCACATGATGGAGTTTTGGACGTTTATCGCGATATTCGTCTTCAGCGCCGCCGCTTAAATCGTCAATACCATAAAATGCGGCTAAAATTGCTGAAACGAGCGTCGATTTCCCCATTTCATTATCGGCGACGATAAGGTTCAGCCGATCTGGAGAAAACTTTACCGTAGTTCGCAGACAGCCAAAACCACGAATGTGCAGTTTTTCAAGAACCATTTACCTGTCTTGCGTATATTAATAACAGGAAATATTTCAATCAAAAAATCCTAACCTGGATAAACCAGAATCTAACAAACCAGTAGGGCAGGCGTCTCTGCCTGCAAACCAGTAGGGCAGGCGTCTCTGCCTGCAAACCAGTAGGGCAGGCGTCTCTGC
>CAZWOY010000483.1:0-3242 GCA_964635255.1 uncultured bacterium | reverse complement strand
AGCGATTCACTCGACACCACCTTCACCCCCGCGGACCGCAGCTCGTCGATCGCCCTTCAAGTTTGAAGTTGCCATAGGGCTGCTGAGGTTTCCACATTTCCGGAAAATAAAAGACTTCCGGCGTCCCGTCAGGCATGTTTTCATAAGCCGGAGGAGGCGGTTCAAGACCAAAAGTAAACAATGCAGCTATAAATAAAACAGAAGTCGCGTTCATTATCTACCCTCCATTAGAATGGAAATATTTGAGATGCTTAATCCTGAGTACTGTTTTGTGAACTCCGGTGGATCTAAAATTAATCGATGCTGGTTGTTATCACCGGTCAAGGGATGTTTCGCCATAATATACTGGAATACGGAGTCGTGAGGCATTCCAATCGTATGACCGGATTCGTGTGCGATGCATAATTTTCTTAATTTTGCCGAATCCTCAAGGAAATCCGGTAAATTCCCATAATAATAAGGGAGATTAGCCGTGTAGCTATCGATGTTGTCCGTTTGTATAACTACTTGAAATGCATACTTAGGGATTGTCGCGCCATTGGCTGGAGGCGGAAAACTTACATTTGCCTTCACATAACCGAAAGTATCCCGCTGCTGTGGCTTCAATCTTGGATGATTTCCTCTGTATATTGGCCAATAAACAATTGCATTTTGATAGGCTTCGTCGGTTTGAAATGTAGTATCCGTCGAAATTCTGCCGTTTGCAGGTCTGTTTGTGGTAGAAAAACTGTATGAATCGTATGTTTTAGATGAATAATAGGGGTAATGCGCGCCGAGTTTGTTTATATTTACCCGGCGTCTTAAGCTTAGCCTTGTCGCAGTGTCATCGTCCAAAACGGTCAAATGATCCACCAGATAAGCCATAGTATCCGGCAGCGTATCCATCCATCCCGGCGCATCAGGTTTGCATTCCGCATTCGGCATAAAATGAACCATGACATTCTTAAACATCGGATTTGTCCTTCTATGCCGGTACCGGGAGCTCGGTGGATAATATCCAAACTGATCGCCAACCGTTATAAATCCGCGGTACTCCTCCCAATTGCAAACCCCGTCGCCATCGATGTTCCGCCCAGCCGGAAGGGATTCCGTATCGGAATAAACAATATCTCCGGCGTCATTTTTCCTGTAAAATGGAGTAAACCGCACGATGGATGAATCTCCTGAAGGCGACGGCAGCCCCAGAACAGATTCTTCCCAGGCGTCAGCCATAAAGTCGCCCCAATTATAGCCTGTGAAAGCCGGTCCATCGTCGTCGCGGGGAACGGATACACTCCATGCATCTTGACCGAACGCGGTCGTTCGAGACCTCATTAAGTCTCGCCAGGTTTGACCGGTTGTCGGGCTGACGATCGCTTTTGCGCCATAATCGCGCGCCTTCAGCCAGAGCGTATGATAACGCTCAGTCTGCCCCGCCGCGAAGTCGATTTCAAAAGTCAAAACATATCTTCTGACTGAAGCCGTGTGAGTTGGATTATCCGGACGAAAATTCACTTGTACGCCGTTATATAGATCGTAATCGCAGATTTCGACGTCGTAATCCGCCGTATCGACTATGGCGAAGTCGAAATGCTCGCCGTTTCCAGTAGCGGCCGGTTCCGGCGCATTCACCGGGAAGTTCATACACTCGCCCTGCCAGGTTGAGATATTGTAGATATTATACCGGATTAAAGCGGTTGCGGGAGTTTCTGTCCGCTTGAACTTAAATTTGAGTCCGATTTGTGAACCGGGCTCAGGAAGCCAATTTACTCCCGAAGAACCATCTGTTTTAAGCATCGTATCAAAGGAGCATTCCGCCCACCCCGGAGGTTCCTCGCCGGGAGGCGGAGCGGTCCCCCCGGCGTTAAAATCGCCGATATGACGCCACAATCCGCTTCCGCTTGCCTTATATGCCGCCAAAGTCTCATAATGCACCGGGGGAACTGTGATATCAGGCGGTTGGATATAAATATCCCGAGCTGAAATGAGATTATCGATGCGATATGTTTCCCATCCGGTGAAGGCGTCCGCGCCCCACCATACCTGTACCGTCTTGCCCGGAGGCAGTCTTCCCCAGATAATAAGATTATGGTTTGCATAAGTCGTCTCATATTGATACGTGGGCGGATCGGGAGGATTTCTTTCCCAGGTTTCGTTCCAACAATACCATAATTCGTTTACAATGTAACGTTCATTTCCAAATTGATTCAAAGCTCCCAGGATATATTGGGGCGACAATACGGCTGGGAGCAAACACCAGACGTCGTCTTCCTGTATATATCCGATAAGTATGAACTTGGGACCACAGTAGCTTGTGCTAAAATCTCCCAGAGCCGGCAAGAATGCGTTGACGGATTCAAATTCTTCGCGGGGCGGCGGCGCATTATTTCCGTAGAAGGTATAATTGAATCCGAAATTATCGACGAATGAGAAATTATACCAAAGTCCGGTAAACCAGCTTTCCCGCCATTCAATGTAAGCGTTGAAAGCGTTCGCGTTCGATACGGAATCGATAAAGCCGGACGTGTCCTGCGCATTGGCTGCCGGTACAAGCAAAAAAAGAACCAATAGAATCTTGGTCGCAATCAGAATACTGTTTTTTATTTACATACAACCAATCTCAGATTACCTTTCGTTACGTGAATGCATTTATACAATATAAAAAAATAAAATTAAGACGTCAAGGCGCTTATTTTAATGTAATCTCAACTTATGTTCGCTCATTATTACTACGTGCCTGAAAAAGTGTCATTGCGAGTCTGCCTTTAGCAGACGAAGCAATCTCCTAACATCTTGATATTGCATAGTATTCCTCATCAAGCGGATTCCGTGAGATGGCGACTATTTTATGCGCATAGTAGTATAGAAATTAAGTAACTGTTGTGGCGCAGGCGTCCCTGCCTGCGATATTTAAATTTACACATAAAACTGCAAGTGGAGTTAAATGATATCTGCAACTTGCGATAATCGTTGAACTTTTGCAGCCAGGTGAGGACGCCTGGCGGGCGCTCGCAACTGATAGTTGCAATCCTTGCATTTTCTTTTCTTGACGCCTCTAACTGAACCGTTGCGTACTGTCTTATTACTACCGCATCGAGGACAGGATGACATTAAGCCTCCGCAAAGTTCTTGAAACTTGTGGATAATAAAATTTAAAATATTAATCACTACAAGTTAAATCTCTCAAGTATGCATTCCCACGCGGGAGCGTGGGAACGAGTTACGAAGTATGCATTCCCACGCGGGAGCGTGGGAACGAGTTA
>CAZWOY010000482.1:0-3274 GCA_964635255.1 uncultured bacterium | reverse complement strand
GTTCTGGCGCTAACGCCGAAGGAAGATGGATTCCAGCTTTCGCTGGAATGACTGCTTTTGTACATAATCTGTAATGACTGCTTTTGTACATAATCTGGAATGACTGCTTTTGGACAAAATCTGGAATGACTGTCGTTGGTAAAATATCGGACAGGAGTGTCCAACATATTTGAAGGTATTTTCGACAAATTTGTGATTTGCGTTAGAATTAGTGATAAAGAGCATAATATCTTTATCAAAATCGCTTATTTTTAATAAATAAGCGTTCTCCGGCTTCTGGACCGGCTGGAGAATAAAATTTGGAGTTTACAAACAAGCGCAGGCTTCATAGTTATGTTTTTTAACAGATTTAAATTTTTAAAACTGCGATTCATCGCGGTAACTGCATCGGTTTTGTTTTATTGTGTTTCTGTTGGGACAAGCGATGACAGTGTTCCGCTAAGATTGAAATCTGATTCAGAAAAAGTTGAAAGAAGTTCACAGAATGAAAATCGCTTCGTTGTTTCTGAAAACGCCGGAGTCTATTATCCCCCCAATCCCGCTCTCGACGTTAAAAATTCGGGATTAAACGCCGCAAAACCGGACGTCGATATTCTTGAATCCGCTTTGTTTCAGTATTTGGAATCGGTAAAGAATAAGGATCGCGAATCGGCGGAAGAATTTGCCTTTAAAAATAAAATCACGGTTGAAAACGGCGATATTCTGGTCGAACTGACTCTTGAACCCGGGAAATATACTTATGATTTACCCACTGATATGTTCGACAAGCATTCCGTAAAAATCGAATTCCAATCGAAAAACTTTATCGAACTATGGATTCCGGTCGATAATTTGAAAGCCTTTGCGCGCAATCTGAACATCGTCACGCTCGTCCATCGCCCTAAAAGACCTGTTGAATTCGTAACTTCTGAGGGCGTCGAACTGATCGGCGCCGATGAGTTTCACGATATGGATATTAGAGGCGAGGGCGCCGGCGTCGCCATAATCGACGGCGGCTATATCGACGCAGGCGAAGCTCAGGACCGGGGCGAATTGCCGGACGATTTTGAAATAGTCAATTTTTCCAGAGAGGAATTCGAAGCCGGCAGCGAACATGGAACCGCCTGCGCTGAGATCGTTTACGACGTCGCGCCGAACGCCGATTTCTATTTAATCAAGATTCGCGGTCAGGCTAATTTCGAGAGTGCGGTAGAATATGCGCTGGACGAGGGAATCCACATAACGACCATGTCCTTAGGCTGGCTGACGCCGGACGGCGATTATTACCGCGGGCGCGACCGGCTGTCTAATGTCGTCAACGATGCGTTCAATTCGGGCCTGTTTTTCGTTCAATCCGCCGGGAACAGCGCTGAAGCCAATTTGCGAGATGACTTTGACGATGATGGAGATGACGACCAATACCATCAGTTTGCCGATAACAACGCAGTCTGTAATTTCGGCAGCCGCCCCAACAGATTTATTACTATCAATCGCGGCGAACTGATCAGTTTATCGCTTGTCTGGGATGACTTCCCAAGAACAGACCAGGATTTCGATCTTGAATTGGTTCGGCGGGACGGCGCCGGATGGATTGTCGAAGCCCGATCGAACAACCGCCAGCGAGGCGCGACCGCGCCGATTGAAACCATCGATATTATTGCCGATACGCGAGGCGAATACGGATACAGGATTTTAAGGTATGATGCTGAAAACGGGATGGATTTTACCATCCGTTCCTACCCGCACGACATCGGATACCACACCAGCGCCGGAAGCATAACAATACCGGCTGTCGCTGAAAACTGCTTCGCCGTCGGGGCTATCGATCATCGCCGATGGGTGGATAATGTCCGAGTGGAAGGTTTCAGTTCGCGAGGTCCGGCTTATGACAACCGGATCAAACCGGATATATGCGCTCCCGACGGCGTCGAATCCTGGACCTATAACGGCGACTTCTACGGTACTTCCGCCGCCGCTCCTCACGTGGGCGGAGCCGCCGCGCTGGTTCTCTCCAATCAGCCGCGTCTGGGCGGCATCGGGCTTCGGAATTTCCTGACGCAAAATGCCATCGACGCCGGCGACCGGGGGCGGGACAATACATTCGGCTATGGCAGGCTGCATATCGAACCGGTCGAACAGGAGGGCGACGAGTGGTTGTTTTATGATGACGGCGTTCCGCAAAGACTTTATACAGTTGAAAACTACTGGTCGAAAGTGACGTTCACAGTCGATGACGGCGATTTCGAACTGAGCCGAATTCACTTTATGCCGTTTAATCCCGGACCCAACAATGAACCATGTTATGTTAAGGTTTACAGTGAGAATAACAATCATGACCTAAATGAACTGCTCTGGGAAATTGAATTGGATGAACTGCCGGAATGGAATGAAAACATCGAGGAAAACTGGATTGAGATCGATATTCCGCAGGAAGATAGAATACAGTTTAATGAGAATGATCGTTTTACGATAATGTACGGACCGGCGCCGGGCGGCGATTATGATTCCGATAATGTAAACGAGGGAGACGGCTGGTGGAATCTGGTCGACGCTGGTACAAACGTCGATAGGACTTTTTATTTCGAGGGCGATGAACCGGCTGCCGGCCATGACGAGTGGGAACCTGTGGAATATGACCTTCTCCTGCGCGCCGGCGGCGAACCTCGCCAGCCGCAGCCGCCGAGGATTCTGGTCGAACCTTTGCAGATCAACGCCAACGCATTCAGCAATTTCGACATAACGATAGGCAACGCCGGCGATGAACGGCTGGTCTGGGAGGCGGAAGTCCAGTTCTTTAATGGCGAAGACTGGGCTGAAATAGAACCTTCGAACGGCAGAATCGGCGGCGGGAACCGCGACGCCATTAACTTAACGATCGATCCCGGCGCTCTCGATGAAGGCGATTATGAAGGGATAGTATCTATTTCTTCCAATGATCCTGAAAATGACATTGTGTTTGTCGGTCTGTTTCTTCAGGCGCCCGGTCAAAGCGCGCCGCGCATAAACGTAAGTCCGGTTTCCGTCGATTTTGATTCGGTCAGAATCGGCGAGAGCGGCGAGAGATTCATCGAGGTCGGCAACGAAGGAGACGCGCGCCTGTTTGTTTACGATTGGGAAATGAATGGCGACAGTTTCAGTACGGATTTTGACGAAGCAATCATCGATCCGGGCGATAGCGAAACGATTGCAGTCCAATTTACGCCAAACGAGGAGCGCAATTACGGCGGCTTATTCGTCTTGTATTCCGACGACCCGGAAAACGAATCCGTGAACATAAATCTACGCGGTATCGGAT
>CAZWOY010000481.1:0-3290 GCA_964635255.1 uncultured bacterium | reverse complement strand
GCGATTTTCAGGGCGTTTACGGTCGCATCTTTAATCGATTGCGCAGTGGGTTTGCCGCTCAGATGCATGACCGCTGCGTGAATAACATAGTTGGCTTTTAACGCGCCGCCGCTTGTTAAAGCCGCCGCTCCCAATCCGACAGAGCCATGCCGGTCGCATTCATTCTGAATGATCGCTCCGCCTTTGTTTCTTATCGCTCCGGCGACGCCGCCGCCTAAAATCAGATCGGTATTAGCGGCATTTACGATTGCATTCGTATTTTCTTCGGTAATGTCGCCCTTCGCGATTTCTATTTTAGTCTCAATACCCAGCCTGCTCTTCCTCGTCGATAACTTTCCTAATCGTATCGTAGGTCGATTGCAATCCCTCGGAGATAACTTTTACAAATCCCAGCACGGGCATAAAATTTACGTCTCCGTTCCAGCGCGGTACGATATGAACATGAACATGTTCCGGCAAACCGGCGCCGGCGACTCTGCCGATGTTGACGCCGATATTGAAGCCATGCGGATTGTAGGTTTTTCGCAGCCAGTTGTTCGCGCGTCTTACGAGGACGAATAATTCAGTAAGCTCGTCCACCGATAGATCGTCCAAATCGCCTGCATGCCGGTTAGGAGCCACAAGCAGATGACCGTTGTTATACGGGTACAGATTCATAATGACGAACGCGTTTTCGCCGCGGTGCAGTATCAACCGGTCCCGATCCTTGCCGGCGTTAAAGGCTTCGCATAAGAAACAATCCGATTCGGATTTGACTGCGGATTTGATGTACTCCAAACGCCAAGGCGCCCACAGTCTATCCGGCTTATCAGTCATCAGTTTCCTTCGGCTCGTCTTGCTTCATATTTTTCAACAAGTTTCTGCTGGATTTCCATCGGAACCTGTTCGTAATGCGAAAAGCTGGATTTGTGAATTCCGCGACCGCCGGTAAGTGAACGCAGGGTGCTGGAATACATGTACAGCTCCGCCAAAGGCACTTTCGCGCGGATGATCTGGAAAGCGCCGGCGGGATCCATGCCCATGATTTTTCCGCGTTTAGCGGAAATATCTCCCATTACGTCTCCCATAAATTCTTCGGGAACGCGCACTTCCAAATCTTCAATCGGTTCGAGTATTATCGGTTTTGCATCCTTAAAGACCTTTCGGAAAGCCATCGAACCCGCCATTTTAAAGGCGTTTTCTGATGAATCGACCGTGTGATAACTGCCATCGAAGCAGGTTATTTTTAAATCGACAACCGGAAAACCGGCGATAACGCCTTCCTGCATAGTATTTTTAACGCCTTTCTCAACGGCCGGCACAAACTTTCCGGGAATAACGCCGCCGACGATCGCATCGACAAATTCGAATTGATCGCCGCGCGGAAGCGGTTCGATCCTCAACCAGCAGTCGCCGTACTGCCCGCGACCTCCCGATTGTTTTTTGTATTTGCCTTGACCTTCAGCAGCGCCTAAAATAGTTTCACGATAGGGAATCAAGGGTTCTGCTTGTTCGACTTCGACTCCAAATCTGTCTTTCAGCCTTTCGATGATGATATTCAAATGCAATTCACCCTGACCGGCTGCGATAAGCTGAGCTAACTCGGCGTCGAAAGTAAATTTGAAAGAGGGATCTTCTTCAGCTAAAATATGAAGACCGTTTGAAATTTTTTCTTCATCGCCTTTGTTTTTCGGTTCGATAGCCACTCGCGCGACCGGTTCCGGAAATTCTATTCCGGTGAGTACTATCGGATTTTTAGACGCTGATAATGTATCGGCTGTGTGAGTGACCTTAAGTTTAACCAGCGCTCCCATATCGCCCGCCGGCACTTGATCGACAGATTTGCGAGTCTTGCCGGTAACATTAAAGACCTGCCCGATTTTTTCATTCTGGTGGCTGGTCGTATTCCGCAGGTCTTCGCCATTCTTGAGCGAACCGGAATAGACGCGGAAAAACGACAGATCGCCGACATGCTTATCGGAAACCGTCTTGAAAACCAGCGCTACAGCGCTGCCATTGGTATCGCAGGTAAGTTTTATCTGGTCTTCCGCATTTTCCTTTGTTCCGATAACTTCCGGCATTTCATTCGGCGCAGGCGCGACTTTCGACATGAAATCCAACAGCAAAGAAACGCCCGCCTGGCGTTTAGCCGCCCCGCAGAGTACCGGGAAAACCGTCGATTCAAGCAAACCGATTTTCAAGCCTTTTGTGAATTCTTCGTCAGTCAAGCCGTCATTTTCAAAAAATCGTTCCATCAATTCGTCATCAGATTCGGCGACCGATTCGACTAATTGCTGGCGCATTTCTTCCGCGCGATCTTTAAGGTCTCCCGGAATATCGCCGCGACTTTTCTCACCGCCATCGGGATTGTATGTTACAAGCTTCATCGACATCAAATCGACAACCTGGTTGAATTTGTCATTGCCCGGATTAACGGGAAACTGTAAAACCGCTACATTGGTAAATCGTTCGCGCAAACCGTTCACAATTTTATCGAAATCGACGTTTTCTTTATCCAGATGATTAATAAAAAAGAACCGCGGTATATTTACCTCGTCACAGAATCCCCAGACCAGTTCAGTGCCAACTTCGATACCGTTTGAAGCGTGTATTAAAACACAAGCGCAATCCGCAACCCGCACGGCGCTTTTCACCTCGCCGGAGAAATCGGTAAAACCAGGGGTGTCCAGCAAGTTTATTTTCACGCCCTTATGCTCGCCATTGACGAGGGTTGTCGATATGGACATTTGCCTTGAAATCTCATCTGACTGGTAGTCGCTGACGGTATTCCCTTCCTCGATCGTACCCATTCGATTGATACCGCCCATTTTATGCAATAAAGCCTCCGCCAAAACTGTCTTACCGGCGCTTTGATGAGACACTAAAGCAATATTCCTTATTTTTTCAGGATGTACGTCCTTCACGTATGACCTCCGTTAGTTCCATTTTTTTCGATCTTTATAAATTATGAAAAGAAAGGTTGTAAGTCAATAAGCGTTTGCGATTTATAAGGAAATATCTTAAAGTGAGCGGGGAGTTTTTTAGGCAGATAAGGAACAAAGTCTGATTCTGTTCGCGAGAGCTTGCAGACGCCCTCATCCGTATGAGCTTGCAGACGTCCTCGTCTGTATGAGCTTGCAGACGCCCTCGTTCGCATGAGCTTGCAGACGCCCTCGTCTGCATGAGCTTGCAGACGCCCTCGTCTGCATGAGCTTGCAGACGCCCTCGTTCGCATGAGCTTGCAGACGCCCTCGTTTGCATGAGCTTGCAGACGCCCTCGTTCGCATGAGCTTGCAGACGCCCTCGTTTGC
>CAZWOY010000480.1:0-3323 GCA_964635255.1 uncultured bacterium | reverse complement strand
TCGCTCATGCCGGACGAGTATGTTCAGCGACTCATCGATGAAAACCAAAGCCGCTGGACGATTGCCGAACACGTGGAAATTACGTTTGAAGCCAATCCGGGGACTATCGGCAAAAAGCGGTTCGATAAACTGCGCCAATGCGGCGTCAACCGCCTTTCCATCGGAGCGCAGAGTTTTATCGACGCAGAACTCGAACTATTAGGCCGGATTCATTCTTCCAGCGAAATATCTAAAGCCGTCCGCGATGCGCGAACAGCGGGATTCGACAACATATCTCTCGACCTGATCTACGGAATTCCCGGACAAACGCGGCAGACGCTCAAATACAGCCTCGAAAAGGCAATCGCGCTGGGCGTCGAACACCTCTCAACCTACGCGCTGACGTACGAGCCGGGAACCGTTTTCGAACGCTGGCTGCGAGAAGGCGTTATCAAAGAGGCAAGCTCCGATCGCTGCGCCCGATTCTACCTCGATATCTGCGAAACCATGCGCGGGGCGGGATTCGAGCATTACGAACTGACCAACTACGCCAAACCGGGGAAACGCTCCCGCCACAACTGGTCCTATTGGCAGCGTACGCCCTATCTGGGCGTCGGAACCGGGGCGCACAGTTTCGACGGCGAACGGCGGTTCTGGAATCCGGACCTCACAGGAGCATATATCGAGAAACTTTCAAGCAAAGAGGATCCGATAGAGGGCGAGGAATTGCCAATGGCTGATCAAATCACAGAGGAAACGGTTTATCTGTCGCTGCGCACTGCGAAAGGGTTGGAATATGGCTATGCTAAATCGGTTTGCAGCAGTGAAAAGCTGAACGAATTTATTGAAAATGGATTCTTAATTTCGGAAGATAGTATTTTATATATCCCGGAGAAGAAGTGGTTGTTATTGGATGAAATTACGATTAATATATTAGAATGAAATCGGAAAACTCATTTTCAACAGTCATTAAATTACACAATACAGATGTTTGTTTTACTATTAGATAGTTCAGAAAAAAGGTATCTGTGCGCATCTATATTTACTCTCGCTTTAATGCCTAAGCGTAGTACAGATCGAACTTTTTCTGGCAGCCTGTGTTATATTACTACGTGCATAAAAAAGTGTCATTGCGAGTCTGCCTTTAGCAGACTAAGCAATCTCCTAACATCTTGATATCGCTTAGAATTCCTAATCCAGCGGATTTCGCGAGATACAACTATTTCATGCACATAGTAGTAACAATAATATCTCATGTCGGAGGTAGATATCAAGGCTAATAAATACTTTAATTTGCTATCGATATTGATTAAGTGTATAGTAATTGGAATTTTGGTTTTCGCAATATTTAAGCTGTATTCCTTTATCGATAAAACGACGGATATTTACGGCAATTGGAATATCTTGCCGCAGGACGGCACATTTATAACGCCCGACGACATAGAAGCCATCCACCATAATCCACATGAGATGGTCAATTTTAATTTCGAATTCTTTGGCAGAGTTTTTCATAAATTATGGGGCGAAATTCCTCAGTTTACACTCGATTCGATGGGAGCTATCAAGAAAAATGAAATAATCGACTGGGACGCAAATGATTTTTATCCATCGGCAACTTTTTACGCAGAAATAATCGACAACGTCGATGGCGTACCTATCGCAAAGGTAAAAGCGGTTCAATTTAATTCTCAATTTATTAGAAACGTTAGAATTGGATGGGGCGACAAGAATCCAACAAAAATAGAAATGCTCGCGACAGCTGTACAATTAAAAAATCAGATGGGCCGATTTGATAAATATACCGGCGAAGAACATAAAAAACGATCCGAGCAGAGTTATCTAGCCTATACCCGCAGTGAACTGGAAATGATGAAATCCTTTGCCGGCGCAATATATATGTTGTCCCTGATCATACTGAATACAAAGGATGCGAGCAAAATAATCGCTCCTTCCGTTTATAAGGATATTAAAACTCAATTCGACGCCACGGAGGGCAACTGGATACTTAACTATACAACTTACTATTTAGCCGTCGATAAGAGAACATTGCAATTAAAAAATTGGGGCTATCTATTCACATTTATCGCACTAACGATATTTATTCTTGTATTGATTTTTCATTTATTGCGCCCCAACCTTTATTCACTTATCAGAAAAGAACTTGCGAGATCCGGCGTAACTTTAACCTTGTCCTTAACGCTCAAACTTATGCTAACCAATTGGCGGTTTTTGCTTCTTCCCGTAAAGAGCAAAAAAACGCAGCAAAAAATCCAATCGGTTTGTCAAAAAATCAGAGATCGGAGAATTTCACTTACAATCGCTAAAAACGCCGCAGAAATATGGAATAAAATGAAGGATAAACTATCGGTAAATCGATATCGCATTTTGAAATCTAAATATCGTATTGCAAGCAAAGAATCGATCAGAGGAGTTAGCTTGGAAGATCGCCGCGGCGCTCTGATGGATTTAATCGACGCCTGGCATGATATCAGAGACGCAAAGCAGGTGGCGCAGGAAAAGAAATATCCTCATGAAGGTCCGCAAAAAATCGCTCTGCCAGGCTCCTGCGAAGATAAACGCAGTATAAAAGAAATAACCGTCGATAGAACCAAAAAATTAATGCCCCCTGGTGCGAAATTAGATTTTGACAAGTTTTCGGTTAATCAATTAAATCGATTAAATTATGCTTTATTAACGCTGAATAACATCCATCCGCTTGCTGTAAACAGATTTTTAAAATCAGATAATATCGCCGGAATGCTCACGGAAAATTCGAAATTTATGAAAGCCGTTTTAACCGGCGATAAAATAATAATTTCAGGGCTGTTGTCTCTCCCAAGCGCAAACGCTTATATCAGCAAAACCGACGTTGCGAAATACGACGATTTATTCGCAAAATCGAAAATAATTGTTGTTGGGAGCGGGAAAATTCTCAACAAAAAGAATTTGCTAACCGAGGCTTTACATGAAGCCGGAGCGCAAAATGTAACATATTTCGACCCATTCGAGGAATTAGGAAAAATTGAAGACAGCGCGAAAAAATCGCAAGATAGGGTTGTATTTCTCCAATATACTCCGGCGAGTTCACATAAAGCTCAGGATATTCTTATTGCTAATCGGGCGTTTACCATAAACTTCCATCATTTGAATAAAGGAATGTTTCAAAAAGAAATAATCGAAAAACTTAGAAGCAGAATACAATATTAATATTCGCATAAAATAGTTTTATCTTTTGGGAGATCAGTTGTTTTGCTAACATTAGCGCAATACCGGCATTGTCAAGATGTTAGGAGATTGCTTAGTCTGCTAAAGGCAGACTCGCAATGACACTTTTTTCTGCACAT
>CAZWOY010000479.1:0-3329 GCA_964635255.1 uncultured bacterium | reverse complement strand
TGCGCGCTTCAGCGCGCATGAGGCGTCCGGTACGCGCTGAAGCGCGCACTCAATGCGATAATGCAAAGATTCTATTCTCCCAGTGATAAACAATATGTCAATTGACATAAATGACGAATTAGCTTAACTTGTAATTTTAAGTTGGAAGTTAATCTATTTTGAAAACGCGAACATGAAATTCGAGGAAATTCAGAAGCGGGCGAAGAAAATTAAGCTGATCGCTCTTGATAACGACGGCGTGATGACCGATGGAAATGTCTGGGTGGATTCCGCGGGCGAGGAAATCAAACCGTTTTTTATCCGGGATGGATTTGGGATTGTAATGGCGCGGCAATTTGGATTCAAATTTGCCATTCTTACCGGCGCAAATTCATCGATAGTCGAGTCGAGAGCAAAAAAATTACAGATTGAAGAAGTGCATCAAGGATTCATGGATAAAGACGAGATCCTTAAGGACATTCTCAAACGGCATCGACTAAAACCTGAAGAAGCCGCGTTCATGGGAGACGACCTGTTCGACATTCCGGTAATGAAAATAGTTGGTTTCGCAGCGGCGCCGGCTGATGCGCACCTGGAATTGCTGCCCCATGCGCATTGGGCGTCCAGACATAATGGCGGCAGAGGCGCGGTGCGGGAATTTATCGAGTTAATTTTAAAAGCATGCGGATTATGGGAAGAAGCGCTCAAAAAATTCGCCAAGTACTGATCCTTTTCCTGCAAGTCTTCTTTTTTTCCGGTTTCATTATCAATTGCAGCCGGATCGACGTTGAGGAGTCGGACGCCAATATTCATGGCTATCCCGACGTCGAGCTTTTCGACGCTGAAATAGTCTATTCCCAAATGGGAAATGTGCAATTTGAGGTCGAAGCGTCGCATATCGAACGTTTTGAGATAAATGATCTGTTGCTCTTAAAAGGCGGCGTTAAGGCCGATCTCTATAATTCCAACGGCGAACACACCGGGAGACTTACATCTGAAGAAGGCGAGGTTTCCGAAAAACAAAAACACTTGCTGGCTCACGGAAACGTAATTGTGGAATCGGACAGCGGGTTAACGCTTCATGCGGATACTCTTTATTATGATTCTGATTTAGACCGAATCAGATCGGATGGATTTGTCATTTTCGTGAGCAGGTTCGACAGTCTTTCCGGCTATGGATTTATCTCATCGACCGATCTTAGAGATTGGGAAATTAAGCAGGCGAGCGGCGCCACCTGGCGTGAGATTGAAACCAAAAAGAACACCAAGAACTCGACAGACGCCATTGAAAATCAAACTCCTTAGATCCTTTATTTTATTTACGACCTGCATAACTATTTATATGGCTATTGCTTTTACCTCCAATGCAGCCGCCGGCAGACCGGAAAGAATTATCCTCGAAAACGCCGATACTATCCGCACCGAAGGGCCGGTTCGATATTTAATCGGCAATGTCCGCATTCATCATAAACAAAAAACAATAACGTCCGATAGAGCGATGTATGATTCTGAAACAGGCCTTTTAAATCTATCCGGAAACGTCGAACTTTGGGAGTCTGAACAACAATTAAACGCCAAACGCGTCAGTTATTATGAACAATCCGGCGACTATGAAGCGGCGGGAGGCGTCGATTACACAAAGAAAGACTCTATCAGAATTCGATGCAGATGGGCGCAGTATTTCGAACGAGAGGATGTATTGCATTTATACGACGACGTAATAATTAATATCCTTCAGGACAATTCCACAATTGCCGGGAGCGGCGGGGAATGGATTAATACTGAGGAAATTGCCGTTATCGAGGGAAATCCCGTGTACAGACTGCCCGATAAAAATGAAAATTCTTCCGATACGTTAGTAATCAATTCCAGACAAATATCCTACTATCGCAAGGAAAATTCAGCCCTTTTCACCGGCGACGTCGAACTTCAGCGCGACCGGTTGCTGGCGGTTTCCGACAGTCTGTATCATTATCCCGATTCAGGATACACTCAGTTAACGGGAGCTCCCATGATCTGGCGGGATGAGGACAAAATGTCCGGCGATAAAATCGATCTCTTTTCAGAAAACGACGAACTAACCGAAATTGAAGTAACCGATAACGCCGTCATTCTCTCTGACGCGCATGAACTGGACGATCGGGTGAACCGATTAGCCGGCAGGCTGCTGAAAATATCGGTGATAAACGACAGCTCCCGGGTAGTTAAGGTTGAAGGCGACGCTGAAGGCGAATACCACATCTACGACGAAGACGACGTTTACCAGGGCGTCAATCTGTCCGCTGCGGACGTTATTAAAATCCATATCGAAAACAACGAGGTCGTTAAAATCGATCTCGACGGCGGCACATCGGGCGCGTTTTATCCACCTGATATGGCTCCGCCCAGCGGTCTAAAACCCTAATTATTCAAATTTTTAAATTTCAACATTATCATCGGATTTCCTGCCGTTCGTTAAGCGCTTACTCCATCGGTTTCAGTTCCCAATACTTGCCGTCCAGATAGACAATCTGATTTTCCGGCGACGGATCTGGACGCCCCGAAGGTCGAACCAGTTCATCGTCGCAGTAGATTTTCAGTATTTCGCCGACAAACAGGTTATGCGACCCAAGCTGATGTTCCCTGACGACCTTGCAAGCCAGAACAAGCGGAAAATCTTTTATCATCGGAGCTTGTTTTAGAGGCGGGCAGTGTTGGGCTTCCAAACCGCGCGCGTCGAATTTATCGACGTCCTTCCCGGAATTCGCGCCGCAGTATTTTACTAGATCCAGATGTCTCTTAAATGGTATATTAACGGTGAATTCACCGGCGCTTGTAACCAAATCGTAGCTGAATCGGGTTTTCCGAATAGAAACGCCGACCATCGGCGGTTCTGAATTGACCGTTCCAAACCAGGAACAGGTAATTAAATTCGGTTTTTCCACCGATCCGCATCCGATTAATACAGCCGGCGCGGGAAAAGTGTGGACAATAGGATCGATCTGTTTCATTGAAAATCCTTTCTGTTTGAAATAAATACAAATGAAGCGTGTTTCGCCACTGAAAAAAAATACCATCGCTGGTAGGGCAGGCGTCCCTGCCTGCCAATGCGATCCAACAAGATCGAAATGGCGGGCAGGGACGCCCGCCCTACCGGTAGAAATTTTGGGCGTCAGGCGTCCTCACCTGACGTCATAAGCGCTGTAATAACAATAGCAATCTGTCAGGTGAGGACGCCTGACAGGCGCTCACTTTGTATTTTCGGACATTCTGTTTCGCTGGAATGACTGCATACGGAACGTTATTTTCCCAAGAATTACTACTATGTGCATAAAATAGTCGCCATCTCACGGAATCCGCTTGATGAGGAA
>CAZWOY010000478.1:0-3352 GCA_964635255.1 uncultured bacterium | reverse complement strand
AACGTTCCGTACGCAGTCATTCCAGCGAAACAATATCCGCGATCATCCGTTGCATCCGCGTCATCCGTGTTCCTATTCATCGCGCCGGAATGATCGCCCCGGGACAAAATGTCGAACAGGGGTGGTCGATCTGGTTATCTGGGCGGAGTTTTCCGACCAGTTTAAGCTCTGCAAACCGCCTAAATTTTACCATATATCAAAACCGCCTGAATAGACGCTTGATTACATTATCGCAATTTGCTAACTTACTTTGTTAATATTCGTTAAACCTTGCGGAAGGATCGAACAATCAGAATCACCACTTTTAGGGTTACGGCTGCAATCGTTTTTCTGATTGCGCTGATAAACATTTTATCCACGACCGCTCCGACGACGAGTTTCTGGGATTGCGGCGAATTTATCGCCGCCTCTTATACGCTTGGGGTGCCTCATCCCCCTGGAGCGCCGTTTTACCTGCTTATTGGCAGGCTGTTTTCGATGCTGCCTTTGGGCGGCGATATTGGGTGGCGCGTTAATCTTGTTTCCGGATTTTCCTCAGCGCTGACAATTCTGCTGCTCTACCTGTCTATCGTTCGTTTAATCCGGTTATGGCGCGGCGACGAGAAGTCGGCTATGGACAAAATAACCGTTTACGGCAGCGCCGCCATCGGAGCTCTGGCATTGGCATTCTCGCACAGTTTCTGGTTTAACGCCGTGGAAGCCGAGGTTTATGCCGTCAGTCTTTTCTTTACGGCAATTGTCTTTTATCTCGCTCTGCTGTGGATGGACTACGCCGACGTTCCCGCCGGCAACAGGATACTGCTGTTGATAATGTATCTCGTGGGATTGTCCACCGGCATTCACCTGCTGAATATCCTTGCCATGATTTCTGTGACATATATTATTTCGTTTAAGAATATCAAAACAACGACGCGAACCTTTATCGTTACGGGCGTCATCGGCTGTGTGGTCATTCTTGCCGTTTATCCGGGGATTATTCAGGGCATTCCGGAAATAATAGAGTCATTCACAGTCTGGGCTATAATCCCGCTGTTTTTCTTGATGTTGTTTCTGGCAATATATTTTATCAAGAACGATCACAGGATTCCGGCTTTAGCGATACTCTCAATGATTCTGGTAACAATCGGCTATTCCTCGTATATGCTGATAAAAATCAGATCGGGCTTAGACCCGTTTTTAGACGAAAACGACCCCGAAACTTGGCGAAGATTGCTGTACTACCTCAAACGCGAGCAATACGGCAGTGAAAGTTTGTTCGCCACCATGTTCGACAGAAACGCTCCTTTCTGGTCGTACCAGATCAATAAAATGTATATTCGGTATTTCAACTGGCAGTTTATCGGCGGTTTAGGCGCAAAGCTATATGGCGTTCCCTTTCTGCTGGGCATGATCGGCGTTTTCCACCATTTCTATAGAGACGCAAAAAGCGCCTGGGTCGTTTTAACGCTATTCCTTATGACGGGATTAGCGATCGTTCTGTACGTTAACCAGCCGGATCCACAGCCGCGCGAACGAGATTACAGTTATGTCGGTTCGTTTTTCGCATTTGCAATCTGGATTGGAATCGGAGTAACCACCCTTATCGAAGTTCTGCAGGACGCTCTGAAAAAATTCGATCGAAAGATCTTAGCCGCCGGCGTGGTCATTATCTGTTTTATCGCCGCGCCTTTCAACATGTGGCTGCAAAACTATGAAAGCCATGACCGGAGCGGAAACTATGTAGCCTGGGATTATTCATACAACCTTCTGAATACGTGCGAACCGAACGCTATACTTTATACAAATGGAGACAACGACACATTTCCACTGTGGTATCTGCAAACGGTCGAGGGAATCAGGACCGACGTCAGAGTCGTTAATCTCAGCCTGCTGAATACAGGCTGGTTCATCCAGCAAATAAGAGACAAAGAGCCAACGGTTCCGATGCCGTCGAAGATTTCCGATCATTACATTGAAAACGTTATCGAGTCGAGAGATGTAACGGCATTGATGGACAGGAGATGGAAAGAAGTCCAAAAAGTCTCGATTAACGGTCCCTCTCCCGATTCGCCGAAAATGGTTTGGGACGTGCCGGCGACGATGTCCTTCCCGGTAGGCATGACCGGTCAAACCGAGTATTTCCTGAAAGTGCAGGATCTGATGATCCTGAACACGATAGCCGCCAATAAGTGGGAAAAACCGATATATTTCGCAGTAACGGTTTCAGACGCCAATCTTTTAGGGCTGCGCGATATCAGGAATCCGAACAATAACTACATTTCGATGGAAGGTTTAGCGTTCAAACTGCATTCGAATCCGGTCCCGCTGATAGATCCCGAGCAACTTTCGGACAATATGTTTAACGTTTACAAATATCGCGGCATAAACGATCCGAACGTCTTTTTTAACGACAACATCCTGAAACTGCTGGGCAACTACCGCCAGGGATTGCTCCAGCTTGCGATGCACTATATAACTGAAGCAAATACCGAAGCCGACAGCAGTTTAACCAACGCAGAATGGTCGCTGGAAGAAAGAATCGAGCGATACGGCGAGCTGTCTATGTTTGAAAAAGCCTTGACGACGCTTGATTTTATGGAAGATAGAATTCCCGAAGAACATATCCCCATCCGGCATGATATCATTTCATTGCAGATCGGAAGGATTTATTCGATCCTGAACAAACCTCAGGAAATGGGTTCCCGCTTAAACAGGATCATTGAAAACGAACAACTCGACCTGCAGAAAGCCTACGAATATGGGCTACATTATTTATCTGAGGCGCAGGATCCGCAAAAGGCGGCAGAATTATTCGATTACTGCCTGGAGCTTAACGAAACGCTTGAAAACTACCAGCGGATCGCCTATAGCTGGATTCAATTGGGACCGGATTCTGCCTACGCGATCGACGTCCTGAGGCGCTACCTGCAGGGGCGCGAAAGCAGACAGGAGAAACTGCGCGTCGCCGCTCAGGCTCTGGCTTTGGGATTGGACGATTTTGCATATTCGATATACGAACCGATGTGGATGGCGAATCCAGAGGATCAATCCGCAGTGAATGGAATGATCGAATACCATAAGCGCAAAGGCGATTACCGGCGCGCGTTGACGCTGGTAAACGACTGGCTGGGAGCTCATCCCGATGACGAAGCGATGATGAATAAGAAGGATAATATTCTAAGTCTGATGGGCGGGGAGTAAATTACTGGGAAAATAAACCGCTTAACCTCCCCCCTTCTATCTGAAGGGGGGATACAGGGGGGTTGCAACTTACGTTGGAAAATGAGTCTATTTTCATGTTCCGTGGCGAAGCTTGCGTCATGAGCAATTACTGGGAAAATAACGTTCCCTACGCAGTCATTCCAGCGAAAGC
>CAZWOY010000477.1:0-3353 GCA_964635255.1 uncultured bacterium | reverse complement strand
TCCTCGGGAGGGACTTGAACCCCCAACCTAGTGGTTAACAGCCACCCGCTCTGCCGATTGAGCTACCGAGGAATAAACTTAAAACTGTTAAGATAACATTTACTGGTTAATTTGTCAAGAAAGCGCGGCTTATTGTTCCGCTGCTGCATTAATTTTTATGGCATTTAATTATCTGTCGGTTTCAAGCCCGGATTTAGAAGCGGCTTATTGCATAATTTACAAACATTTCTTATTTTAACAACAGTTAGTTTAATCTTTTTAGAAATTTGAGGCGGAACCATGACTGTCATTGAGAAAATCATCGCTGCGCATTCCGGCAAAGACCGGGTTATGCAGGGCGATACGGTTTGGATGGATATCGACTACCGGTCGGCGCGGGACTTTGGGGGACCTAACGTCGTGAAGCAGCTTGAGACTCATTTCGGCGAACAACCGCTGCTCGATCCGGGGCATACCTACTTTACATTCGATACGAACGCGCCGGCGAATACGATCGGATATGCTAATAATCAGCATAAATGCCGCCTCTTTGCGCGCAAGTGGGGGGCTAAGGTGTTCGATGTGGACGCCGGGATAGGCACGCATGTCGCGCTCGAATACGGTCTGGTTAAGCCCGGCGATACTGCGGTCGGGACTGACTCGCACTTCAATATCCTCGGTTCGTTTGGAGCCTTTGGACAGGGAATGGGCGACGTCGATATCGCGTATATCTTCAAGACAGGCAGAACCTGGTTCGAAGTTCCGCCGACGATCAAGGTCGAACTCAAAGGCGTCCCGCCCAAATCTGCAGGCGCGAAAGATATTGCACTCTTTCTGCTGCGAGAGCTGGGCACCTCCAAAGCGTTGGGCAAAGCGGTTGAAATATACGGCGAAGCGATCGATCGACTCAACCTCAGCGGTCGCGTAACGCTCTGCTCGCTGGCTACCGAAGCCGGAGCCATTGCTTTTTTCCCGCCGCCCTCGAATTTAGTTTCAGGTTTCTTCAAGGAACGCCACCGGATGGAAGTTGAGCAGCCGTTTGCCGATTTAGATGCGGATTATGAACAATCCTACGCTTACGATATATCCTCGCTAACGCCTTATGTCTCGCCGCCTCCGACCCCCAACGGCGGAGTGCCGGTAAAAGATATAAAAGACGTCAAGGTTGACAGCGTGTTCGTCGGAAGCTGCACCAACGGCAGATGGAACGACTTCCGGGACGTCGCTGAAATATTGGCGGGCAAAAGAGTGCAGCCGGGCGTGATGCTGAAAATGGCGCCGGCGACGCGCGAAGTCTATCTGCGGATTATAAACGATGGGACATTTCAGGACTTAACGCAAGCCGGAGCGATCATAACCCATCCCGGCTGCGGCGGCTGCGCGTCCGGTCAGATCGGAATGACGGGCGAAGGCGAAGTCCAGCTTTCGACGTCCAACCGCAATTTCAAAGGCAAGCAGGGAATGGGACAGACATATCTGGCAAGCCCAAGGACGGCGGCGTGGACGGCGCTTCGAGGATTTATATGCAATGAGGACTGATGATGAATAATAATTTTATCAAGCGGATGAAGATAAGGAATATTCTCTCGTTCGACGACGAAGGGGTGGATATTGAGCTTAAGCCGCTGAATGTTTTGATTGGGGCTAATGCTTCGGGGAAATCAAATTTTTTGACAGCGCTCAAATTTCTCTTTAATCTTTCCGATAGAAGCGAACTTTTACGGTTATTATCGAAGAAAGGAGGAATAGATAATTTTATTTGTAAAATCGGTAATAAAAATCAAAATGGATTTTTAGAATCAGTTTTAAATTTATCCAAAAACGATAACGATTTAAATACTATTAATTATTCTATTAAATTTCAAGAAAATCAAAAGAGATTAATGATTATCGAAGAAATCCTTCAAAGTAAATCCAACGAATCGATTACAAACGATATCCACCGGAAAGATTCAACAGTCTCACACTTTATCGAAGATCCAAGAGATATCACTGAACCAATCGATAAAATGCAAAATGAGGAATCTCTTTTAGGCAGAATCCTTGAAGAATATCCAAAAAAGAAAGAACTAAAGAGCTTATATAAGATACTTCATGAAAATCTATCCTTCGTTTTCTTTGACTTTTTCGACCCTAAAAGACTAAAAGAACCTAACAAAGCCGGCGAGTTCAGCAATAAGCTATATTCGGATTGCAGTAACTTGCATTTGTTATTAAACCGAATGGATAGAGACAAGGATTATTTAAGTTCAATTTTAGGAAAACTTAAAGAAGTATATGAGGATATTTCAGAGCTTAGAGTCTTTCCTGAACTACAGTTAATGAGCGTTTATTTTAAAGAAGAATCGTTTGAAGGCAGATTGCCCACAGAAAACATGTCGGATGGATTGATAAAATTCATCGGTTTGCTCACTGCTCTGAATCAACCTGATCCTCCGCCTGTTATCTGTATAGAAGAACCGGAAATCGGTCTCCATCCGGACGCCATAGCGTCTTTAGCGGATTGTTTAACAGAGGCTTCGCAGAGAACGCAATTGATAATTACAACCCATTCGCCTCTCCTTGTCGATTGTCTTTACGATCGACCGGATTCTATAATTGTCTGTGAAAAGGATGATAAAAGGACTCAAATGAAAAGACTAAATACTGAAGAAATAAAAGATTGGATGGAGGACTATTCTTTAGGCGATTTATGGTTAAGGGGCGGAATCGGAGGAACAAGATATTGAAAATTTTTATTTATGTTGAAGGACATTATTTATTAAGAAAAGCCTTTAAAAGATTTATCGATAACTATTTTAACAGAAATGTAAACGTCCGAATATTTACGTCTAAAGGAAAGCCTGTAAAAGAATTCTGCAAAGGAATTAAATATAACCCACAGACATTTTCCATATTGCTGATGGATTCGGATGTATTGGAAAAACCTTATATCGAATCCGTTAAAAGTAGAAAAGATTGGAATTTATGCACAGACTTGCCGGTCGAAAACGATCAACTCCATTTTATGGTTCAATGCATGGAATCGTGGTTCTTTGCAGATAAAGAGAAATTAAATGCTTTTTACGGAAATGAATTCAACCAAAATAAACTTTCGAAGCGGAAAAACACTGAGGAAATTCCTAAACAAGACATATTTAACCAGTTAAAGGCTGCTGCGAAGAATACTCAAAAAGGCGAGTATCACAAGACGAAACATGCTCCGAGGATATTATTCTTGATCGATCCGCGAAAAGTCTGTGGAAAATCCGAATATTGCAAAAGATTCTTTGACATATTGGAAGCTGTGACAGGACAAGGATCATATTAATAAGCGCATAAAATAGTTTTATCTTTTGGGAGATCGGTTGTTTTGCTAACATTAGCGCAATAAC
>CAZWOY010000476.1:0-3364 GCA_964635255.1 uncultured bacterium | reverse complement strand
ATAATGCTGGAGTACACGCTTCAGCGTGCAATATTCTCACGCTGAAGCGTGTACTCCAACGATACAGCGCCCGCGTTTTCGATCGCGTTTGGATAGTTTCGTTAGAGTTCAAGCTTTAGCTTGTCGATCCTGGAATGTAGTTGTGAATGATGTGAACGATATGAACGATTTTGGGCGTCATCCTTAATTTCTCCTGCAATCATGATGGGAGAGATTCTTAAGGTTTCCCCTGTTTGCTTGGATTTTACTCCAGCCGCGTCCCCATTTAACTTCCCGCTGCAATTCGGTGCAGAACTGTTTGAATCTTGATTTTTATTTATTACTTTACGTCTGAAAAAGATCGATTTTTGATGCGGATGCGGCGGCGTCAATCGAATTTTTTTAAGCACACAAAACAGGATGAATTTATGATACGCAAAATCGGAATTTCTACCGGCGGCGGCGATTGCCCCGGTTTAAACGCAGTAATCCGTGCGGTTGTTCGATCCGCTCGATTGCACTATGGCTGGGACGTCATCGGTATCGAAGACGGATTTGACGGTCTTATTTACGCTCGAAATCTAAAACCGCTGGATCAGGAATCCGTCAGCGGGATCCTGCACCGCGGCGGAACTATCCTTGGAACGACCAATCGCGGCAATCCATTTAAGCATGTCGATTACGTGGACGGTAAAAAGGTCGTCCGCGATCTTACGCCGCGCATTCTGGAAAATGTGAAAATATTAGGATTAGACGCCATAGTCTGCATCGGCGGCGACGGAACGCTGTCCATCGCGCGCGACCTTTACAAGCTGGGCGTGCCGGTCGTAGGCGTTCCGAAAACGATTGACAACGACCTCTCCGCGACGGACTTGACGTTCGGTTTTACAACCGCCGTCGAGACTGCGACAGACGCTCTGGATAAACTGCACACTACCGCCGAGAGCCACCACCGCTGCATGGTCGTCGAGGTCATGGGGCGCGAAGCCGGGTGGATAGCGCTCGAATCGGGCATGGCGGGCGGCGCTGATGTGATTCTGATCCCGGAAATTCCGTTCAGCATCGAAAAAGTTTGCGAAAAGGTTAAACGCCGCTATATACTGGGTAAGCGATTCAGCGTGGTTGTCGTCGCCGAGGGAGCCAATCCGATGGGCGGCGAGCGCGTGATTCAGGCAAAGCCCACCGAAGACTACCAGAATGTAAGACTGGGCGGCATAAGCTACCTCGTTTCAAAGCAGATCGAAGAAAGCACCGGAATCGAGACGCGCGTCGTCGTCCTCGGACATATCCAGCGAGGCGGTTCGCCGAATGCTTTCGATCGTATTTTAGCGACTAAATTCGGCGCGGGGGCAGTTGAATTAATCGCCCAAAAGCAATTCGGTCGAACTGTTTGCTTAAAAGGCAGGCAGATAGAATCGGTAAATATCGAAGACGCCGTAAAAGTGATAAATCGCGTAAATCCCAATGGACAAATGGTTCGATATGCCGAAAATATGGGAATTGAGTTTGGACGGCCTGAAGAACGAGACAAGGATGGTAACAGGGCTGATACCGAATCTGAGGAAGATGAAACCGATGAGTCAAAAAGCTGATAATAAAGTTCCGTACGCAGTCATTCAATCTTAACATACACGAGAAAATTCAAAGAGAGCGCCTGTCAATACAAAGAGAGTGCCTGTCAATACAAAGAGAGCGCCTGTCAGGCGTCCCCACCTGACAGATTGCTATTGTTTTTAGGGCGCATATAACGTCAGGCGAGGACGCCTGACGCCCAGAAAGAGTGTTCGACCTACTTATTTTCAGGTTGCATTGAGTGCGCGCTTCAGCTCGTACCGAACGTCTCATGCGCGCTGAAGCGCGCACTCAATGTGATAAAACCAGCCATTTTCTTGATTAAGCGCGCCAACTATTCTCAAACCTGAGAGATATTAATTTCAATTCCTCGCTTGTACAACTCACTAAAAAATTCGGTCGGTTCTGCGAACAATTCCTGTTTTAGCGCTCCCTTGGCTTCAATTTTTCCTTCCAATATCATCCGCGCTGTTATTGCCGCTGAAAAACCGGTTGTTCGAGCCATGGCGGTCAAGTTTGTTTCCGGATCGTATTCATCGATCATTTTGTAATCTATCCTGCCGTTTCTGCCGTTTTTGGCGCCGATAGCCCAGGCTTTTAGAATAACTAAATCCTCCTTTACCCAGCCAAGTCTGTTTAGTATTGCTCCCATTACTCTTCGAGGC
The DNA here is from genome assembly GCA_964635255.1 of uncultured bacterium. GTDB lineage: Bacteria > Electryoneota > AABM5-125-24 > Hatepunaeales > Hatepunaeaceae > CAZWOY01. Next base: position 1,148 of record CAZWOY010000476.1, on the reverse strand, counting down.
GTGGTTGATAAGCCGGATCCGATTTTAATTTCGTCTGAACCGAATAAACCAAGATCAGCCAGTAGTCTTATCCGTTTTAGATGACCCAGGTAGCGAATGGTTTTATAATCGAGGTTTCTAACTTTGCCTGAAAATGTATCGACCATCGTGGATGAACCTCCGGAAGTGTTAAAGGCTTCCATAGTTCCATAAGGAGGTCCGATATAGATCCTTTCCCAGCCCGTTAATGAAGAACATTCCTTTATCTGACCGTCTTCGATGAATCTGGCGGGTTCTACGTATTCATTAATCAATCCATCGACCGAGAAACAGAGGGCGTAAAACAGCGGCGGTTCCGGTTTCTGGGGCAATCCGCCAACTCGCAGCCTCAGTTCATCGACTTGTTCGAGCTTCGAAATAGCGTCTTTACCGATGACGCTGACTAAACCCGGCGCTAAACCACAGTCCGGAGCTATGGCGACGCCGGCGTTTACAGCGGAGTCATTCAGCCTAAACTGCCTATCGACAATCTGATTGTTACCGCCCAGATCGATCCATGATGATCCGCTTGAAATGGCGAGTTGCGTTAGTTCAAAGTTGTACTTATAAGCTGCAGCGCCGATAGTCAAAGCAGATTTTTTCATATACTTGCGAAGCAATCGTGGATCTCTGATCTCGCCGAAGACTGTTTCGATATTATTCGCGTCGCCCAAAAATCTGAGCATTCTTTCGAGCGCCTTGGGATCGCGGTCGAAAATTATCAGGTTGTAATACGGCTTTAAATGATGTAAATCATGAGCAATTGCCTTGCCCATGCTGCCTGAACCAATTAGCAGAATGGTGTTTTCTCTTTTATGCTGCATGGAAATTCCACTTTAAATAACGAAGTCTTTTTGAACTGATTTTTTTTCTGTAAAGCGTTTCGCAGAAAAACGTTCGGCAAATCAGTTACGCTTAGTTAGTCTATAGCCTTATCGGAATGAATCAAAATGAAACTCACTTAAAGTTGTTTTTAGGTAAATAAATAATTACAATAAAAGGTTAATTTTCAAGGTTTCAGTCAACTTTTCAATACTGTAAAGGAAGATGCGATCAATCGATGGATCGGCCTGCTGTTACTACTATGTGCATAAAATAGTCGCCATCTCACGGAATCCGCTTGATGAGGA
>CAZWOY010000475.1:0-3367 GCA_964635255.1 uncultured bacterium | reverse complement strand
GCAAAATACTGCCTTTGGGTGAAATGTCGAACAGGAGTGTTCGATCTACTGTTTTCATGTTCCGTGGCGAAGCTCGCCCTATGAAAAATTACTGGGATCGATGAATCGGAAGCGGGACGTCGAGCTCCAGGATACCGTTATTCGATGCCTAAAATATCGAACGCTTTCTGCAGCATATCGGTAATTTTGTAAGGTTTTTGTATAAATCCTGCCAGACCTTTGCCGATAAATCGGTCGGTTGCGTCTTGTTCGCTGTAACCGCTGGAAAGCAGGACTTTTACATCGGGATTTATCTTTTTTAATTCGCGGAAAGCATCGACGCCTCCCATGTGAGGCATCGTTAAATCAAGCACAACGAGTCTAATTGAATCTTTGTATTTGCGATAAACCTCTAATCCCATTTTACCGTCCGGCGCCGTTAAGACGTCAAATCCACAACCTCTGAATCCTCTTTGCGCCAAGGCGCGTACAGTTTCCTCATCATCGACGATTAAAATTCTTCCGCTGCCTTTTTTAGCGTCTTTGCTTTTCTGATTCTCTTCCTGTTGCTGTACGATCTTGTCGCAAGATGGGAACAATGCTTTGAAGGTCGATCCTTTGCCGGGTTCGCTGTAAACTTTTATTGCGCCGCGGTGTCCTCGCACAATGCCCATCGTCGCCGCAAGCCCCAAGCCGCGTCCGGTGAATTTGGTCGAAAAGAACGGGTCGAAAATCCGTTCGATAGTCTCCCGCGTCATTCCACAGCCGGTATCCGATACCTCGACAAAAACATACAATCCTTCCACTAAATCAAAATCTGAAAACGTACTTTCGAGATACTCCTGATCGCAGTAGATAGCTCCGGTTGATATGCTGATTATGCCGCTTTTGTCTCCGATCGCTTCTGAAGCGTTAATTATCAGGTTCATTACGATTTGCCGGATCTGCGAAGGATCGGCTTCAAGCGGCGGTAAATTCGGTTCAAGATTAGGGTTGATAACAGCTTTTTTGCTGATGGATACGCTTAAAAGGTGCTCCATCTCTTCGATCAGTTTGGTTAAATCGATTATCTCGATCACAAACTTGCCTTTGCCGGAATAAGCCAGCATTTGATTGGTTAATTCAGCCGCGCGCCTGGAAGCGGTTTCTATCTCTTTCAAGAATTCGCGGGCAGGATTTTCCTTTGCCATTTCCATCAGTGCAAAATCGACGTTTCCGAGTATTGTCATCAGGAGATTATTAAAATCATGCGCGATGCCGCCGGCGAGAATGCCGATGCTCTCCAGCTTTTGCACCTGCATCATTTTCGCTTCCAGGTTTTTCCCGCGCTCGGCTTCAAGTTTGCGTTCGGTAATATCGCGGTTGACCGCGATCCAGCCGGTGATTTCATCTTGTTCATCCCGCAGTGAAATAAGCCTGGATTCAATATAAATCCGCCTGCCGTCTTTGGCGCATTGGATTACTTCGCCGCTGTACTTGCCATCTTCGAGAATGCGTTTCAGAAACTCTTTGCTATCGAGGCCTTCAAACTCGTTTCTTAATAATTTAACCGAAGACTGCGAAAGAACTTCGTCTTTACTCCATCCATAGACTTTTTCCGCGCCTCGGTTCCAGGCCGTGATGGTAAATTCCTTATCATTCTTAGTCGCAATAACGGCGTCATTGAGTTCTTCAAAAATGGTCGCGTGAAATTCCAGCTCCTTGATCATTTTTTTCTGTTCGGTAATATCTTCATATACGCCCAAAACGCCAATAACCTCGCCATTGGCGTCGTGCAGCGGCATTTTACTGGTGCGCACCCATAAATCTTCGCCTTTCTGGCGTACTTGCGGTTCCTCGAAATTAATTTTTTGAGTATTAGATTCCATTATATATTTGTCGTCAGCGCGATATAAATTTGCGGACGCTTTCCAATCCAGTTCGAAATCGTCCTTTCCAACTATCTCTTTCGGACTGTCGAGATGGGCGTCTTGCGCAAAGGGTTTGTTGCAGCCTATATATTTAAAATCATGATCCTTCCAGAACACGCGCTGCGGAATATTATCGATGACTTTGCGCAGCATCTGTCTTGAATGATAGACGACGTCTTCCAGTTTTTTCCGTTCGGTTATATCCCGCAAAGTCGCCAGATATGCCGCTTTTTCTTCCCAGTTAATCTTAACCACTTTCATCTCGACGATAACTTCGCGGTTGTTATCGTCGATGATCGAGATCTCACAGTTACGATCGGTTGTCAGCGGCTGTCCGATATGAGTTCCCAGAAGTTCTTTTTCATTTCGATGGAAGATATTTTCGGCTGCCGGATTTACTAACTGGATTTTCCCCTCGCCGTCGATCACAAGAATGCCGTCAAGACTGAATTCAATTATGTTGGCGAGCTTGTTTTGTGATATTTCCCGATCGCGCGTCTGCTGCTTAAGTTGAGTTTTTAATTGATGTCTTTCTATTGCATATAGAATAGATCTGGCGACGGAGCTTGGATCGCCGACGCCTTTAACCAGATAATCCTGCGCTCCCATTTTTACCATTTTAACTGCCAGTTCGGAGTCTGTTAAGCCGGTCATAACCACGATCGGCGCTTCAGGAAAGGTTTTGTAAACGCTGTTAAAAGTATCGATTCCCGTGCTGTCCGGCAGTGTGAGGTCTAAGAGAATGGCGTCAAATTTATGGTGTTTTTTAAGTTCAGCGACTTCGGTTAACCGATCCGTATAAGAGATGTCGAATTTTGCAAACTCGAAATCCTCAAAATTCGTTTTTAGTATGAAAACATCATCGGGATTGTCTTCGATGATTAAAACTTTTATTGGGTTTGATTCCACCTTTCACCTTTGTATAATGTCGAACTGTCTAAGGCTCGTAACATAGTTGCTTATAATTAAGATTCAGCGGTATGCGAATCTAATTCTAAAACGCCCATTACGATTTTCTTATCGGAGATATCGCCGAAAACTTTCTTTTCCGGCAGAGGCGATTTTCTGATAAGCGCCGGAGTGGCTATTATCGCCGATCCCGCCGCCTTTTTGGGATTTTCGAAAATATCTATGATATTAAGCAGATATTTATCCCCCAACTCTTCTTCGCACATTTTCTTAATATCATTAATGGCATACTGGGAACGCGAAGACTTTCCTGCAATGTAAAGTTCTAAAACACAACGCTCCATGATTGACTCCTGAATCTGAATATTTTAATGGTTGTATAAAAGTTTCTGGGAAAATAAAAAAATTCCACCGGTAGGGCAGGCGTCCCCGCCTGCCTTCTCAACCTTGCAGGATCGCATTGGCAGGCAGAGACGCTTGCCCTACCATTGGCAGGCAGAGACGCCTGCCCTACCATTGGCAGGCAGAGACGCTTGCCCTACCATTGGCAGGCAGAGACGCCTGCCCTA
>CAZWOY010000474.1:1569-3389 GCA_964635255.1 uncultured bacterium | reverse complement strand
GTATCCCCCCTTCAGATAGAAGGGGGGAGATTAAGCGGTCTATTTTCCCAGTAATGACAATACAGGCTTGTCTTTAATCTACATATAAGCCTTTATATATCAAGCCGTAAAGCGAGTAAATTTTCTCAGGTATTGCGCTTTCAAAAGTTTGTGAATAATAGCTTTTGTTTTGTAAACAAAAAACGTATATTATTTTATTGAGCAATTTTGCTCGTTCAGAGTCTGCCGGTTGGACCGGCTCGAATAGACGTACATTTTTAGGGGACAAGCCATGAAACGAACACACAGCACGGCTCTCGAACACTGCCGCGTTCTTTTCATATTCACATTTCTTTTCCTCGCCTTAATACCATCGGTTTTCGCAGGAGTTGATCCTTTAGAGACGCCGGTTCGCGAGGGAGTGATTCTATTCAAAGCAGCGCCTGAATATAAGGTGGAAATGCCAGTTGAGGGCCGAAGCCAATTCGGCGTTGACCCGATTGACAGCTTCATGTCTGAAATCGGCGCCATGAAAGTCGAACGAACCTATCCACATTGCCTTCCGCCTAAGCCTAATGGAGCGGATCTTACTCGTATTTACACTCTTTATTTTCCCGAAAATCTGAATGAAGCGAAAGTTGGCATGGAGATGAGCCAGGTTGCAGGAATCGAGTGGGCTGAACCCTGGTACATTCAGCAAATTTGTTTGGATCATAACGATCCAAGGCGCAATGGCCAGTACGCTCTCGATTTGATGCAAGCCAATGACGCGCATGACATTTCCACCGGAAGCGAGGACGTTGTAATCGCAATTTCCGATAATGGAACGGATATGGATCATGAAGACCTGGTCGATAATATCTGGATTAATCCGGGAGAGGACGTCAACGACGACGGCGTAATCGACGGCGATGATCGAAACGGACGGGATGATGACAACAACGGACACATCGATGACTTCTATGGCTGGGATTTCTCTTCAGGCGGCGGCGGCGATAATAATCCCAATGACGACGTAAATCACGGACATGGCACGCACACAGCCGGAATCGCCTCGGCGGTCACGAACAACAATATAGGAATCGCCTCGGCAGCTTATCGGTGCAAGCTGATGATCGTCCGCGCCGGCAGTGGTTTTGCCATTCCTCAAGGCTATCCTTCGATCGAATATGCGGCTCGAAACGGCGCAGACGTCATTAACTGTTCATGGGGCGGGCCTCGTTTAGGCAACAACGACCGCGACGTACTTCAGTATGCTCACGAACAGGACGCCCTGGTTGTCGCGGCGGCGGGCAACAACAATACGAGCCGGACATTTTATCCGGCGGGGGTTGAAACGGTAGTTGCGGTGGCTTCCACTAACCGGAACGACAGGAAATCGAATTTTTCCAATTACGGCGATTGGGTGGATATTGCCGCGCCTGGTTCAGGCGTCCTTAGCACGATGCCTAATAACAGGTACGAAGAGATGGACGGCACTTCGATGGCGAGCCCTAATGTAGCTTCCGTTGCCGCGCTGATTCGCAGCGAATATCCCGATATGAACGCCGTAGCCACCCGGCTGTTTCTGCTGAACGGCGTCAACCGGCTTGAGGACGACCGTCTGGGATCGGGGCGGGTGAACGCCTACCGAGCTTTGTTAGCTATGGAGAATCCGATTCTCGAATTGGGCGATTTTGTGATCTCAAATGATGAAAACGGCAACGATAAGGTCGATCCCGGCGAACGAGTCGAATTTTACACGACCGTCAGCAACTTTGGAAGAGATGCGGAAAATATCACCGGCGTACTTTACTGCGACGATGAAGATGTTACTATCGAGCGAGCCGAAGCGATGTTCG
>CAZWOY010000474.1:0-1559 GCA_964635255.1 uncultured bacterium | reverse complement strand
CGCGGACCTCGGTCCCGGCGAAAGCGCCGATAATTCCGAAATGCCGTTTATTTTTTCCGTCGATGAAAATACAATCCCGCACACGACCTTTTTCAGGATTGAAATTTCGGCTGATCCGAACGATGCGCATATCGAGCAGGAATATGAAATTTTAATCGGACATCCTGCAATACTGCTGGTCGATGACGATGACGGGGGCGATTATGAGGAGATCGTTGGGCAGACTATTATGGATATGCAGCTTGGCTACCTTCGCTGGGACGTCATCGAACAGGATTATCCCACCTGGGAGAGTCTGTCCGATCACACTATCTCGATTTGGGTTACGGGAGACGCGGTCAATCCAATCAGCGACGAAGAACGCTGGGCGATGGATATCGCCATTGAGGAAGGCGCAAATGTTTTCCTGATGGGCAAGTATATCGGCGATGTACGCGAGAATCAGGCATTCCTCAGAGAAAACTTTGGCGCGTCCCATGCTGAGGATTCAGTTGCAGCCGGCGAAGCCATCGGCTTGCGCGGCGACAGACCGCTTCCGCCGAATATCGACCTGTTCCTCTTTGAACCCGGTAACGCCAACGATACTTTGAATGCCCGAATTTCTGCCTCGAGTTCGAATGTACGACCGGGAGCGGATACATTAATGGTTTACAGATATGGCGACGAGATCACCGGCGTCGCAGGCGTTTATCGAGACAATATCGAAACCGGTTCAAAAACAGTATATCTGGGATTTAATCTGGAAATGGCTTCAGACTTCGCCACGCCCCGCAGCGTTGTGATCTCGCACATTATCGAGTGGATGCGCGGCGATCTGGCTGGTCCAATCCCGGATGGGAATCAACCGATTAGCTGGATGCTCGATCCGGCGTTTCCAAATCCATTCAACGGACAGGTTAAGCTAAACTTTACAGTTCCAAAGGCAGCCGAGTACAAACTGTCGATTTTCGATATTTCCGGTCGAGAAATCGACGTCCTCGGATTAGGACGGATAGCCGGCGGCAAACATACGGCAGTGTGGAACGCGAATAACCTGCCGGCGGGAGTGTATTTGGCGAGGTTGAACATAAACGGCGAACGGACGTTGACGCAGAAGGTGATGCTGGTTAAGTAAGTTTGCAAGTTTACAAGTTTGCAAGTTTGCAAGTTTGCAAGTTTGCAAGTTTTTCCAATCTGGCGTTTGAGATTGCTGATTGCAGATTGAATGAGTTTGCAGATTGAGTGCGAGAGCTTGCAGATTGAGTGTGAGAGCTTGCATAGAGTGCGAGAGCTTGCAGACGCCCTCGTCTGCAAGCATGAGGGTTGATGAGTGCACTGCGAAGCATGCAGACGGGGGCGTCTGCATGCTTAAAGATCGATGAGTGCACTGCGAAGCATGCAGACGGGGGCGTCTGCATGCTTAAAGATTGATGAGTGCACTGCGAAGCATGCAGACGGGGGCGTCTGCATGCTTAAAGATTGATGAGTGCACTGCGAAGCATGCAGACGGGGGCGTCTGCATGCATAAAGATCGATGAGTGCACTGCGAAGCATGCAGACGGGGGCGTCTGCATGCTTAA
>CAZWOY010000473.1:0-3402 GCA_964635255.1 uncultured bacterium | reverse complement strand
TGTACTCCAACATTATTGTTCATGGACTATTGTTGGAGTACACGCTTTAGCGTGCTGAGGAGCTATTGTATTTTGCGGATTTATTCATCGCGGACTAAGCGGAAACCAATATAAAGACTCCGATTATTCATTGGTGTAGAACCTCGACTGGCTGAACGACATTCTGGAGCTGCATTATTCCAATGACCATGTCTAACAACTGGATTACCGTTTCCACCCTCTAACCATGCTGATCCATCATTTGGGGGATTGCCTTCAAAACTACTATGGTAAATATCTTTACAAAATTCAGCTATATTTCCGCTCATATTAAACAATCCCCAGTTATTAGGCCGTTTATCCACACCTACTGGATGTGGCGATTGATTACTGTTACCCAAATACCAAGCATATAAATCAATTTCTTCATAATCAGGATCATTGCCCCAATAAAATCGTGTTTGAGTTCCTGCACGACAAGCATATTCCCACTCGGATTCTGATGGTAAACGGAAAGATCCGTTCAAATCTTCAATAAATTCTTGAATTTCTGTAGTGTTAAGACGTTCTGCAGGAAAATTTGGATGACCGGGAAAATTGAATTCCCAATCTCCCATCACAGCTACCCACTGCTGCTGAGTAATTTCATACTTCCCCATCCAAAAACCATAATCAAACATCACTCGATGTCGAGGAAACTCATCTTGACCTGCTCCCTCTTCACCTTCCTGCGCCCCCATCCAAAATTCGCCCGCCGGAATCCAGCACATCACAATATTCAATCCCGTATCTCCCAGCGGAAACTCGCGCTCCGAACCGGCGACGGGCAGTGTTATGGCGTCCGCTTCATGGCTTGGATTGGAATTTCCCGCTGGATTGAAAGCCATTGCGCGGTAATAATAAGCCGTATTTGGCTCTAAATCGCCGTCTTCGAATGTGGTAACGTTTTCGCCCACTTCAGCAATTTCCAGCCATTCATCATTCTCTTCAAGCTTTCGCTGAATTCGGAATCCGGTTTCATTATCGGAATTGTCCTCCCAGGAAAGATCGATCCGATTGGTATCCACCGCTTCCGCAACAAGATTGCCCGGAGCGTTCGGTATTGTGTACGGAACGCTTAACTGCGCCTGTACCGAATCATTTCCGCCGTTGGAAGTAATTCGTAAGTATGTCGAAGGCGAGTCGCCCTCGTTTAAGCTGCCGCGGTCAGCGGTTAATTGAATTACATCGGAATCTCCGGCATTGGCTTCGCCGGAAATTGGGGTGGCTGACAGCCAATTCACTCCCTCAGAAACGCGCCAGCTTAAGGTTCCCTGTCCAATGTTTCCGATTGTCAATTGTCGCTCAGTTTCGTTTTCACCGAAATCTACGCTATGTGGATCGACCGACAGTTCCGGCAACTCCTCCGGCGTTTGCACAATTACTGCGATAGAATCGCTGCCGCCATTTGAAGTTATTCGAACAATTCCTTCAAACGTCCGCCCGGATTCCAATCCATCCCGGTCAGCAATGAACGTCACTTCCTGCGTATCGCTTGCTGCAACGCTTCCTTCTACCGGAGCAACGATTAACCAATCGATATCTTCAGATACAGCCCAGTTTAGAGTTCGCCCTCCTGAATTGCCTATTTGAACGTTCAGAACGCTCTCTTGTTCGCCGAAATTCAAATCTCTCGGATCGATGACAAGAACCGGCGGTTCTTCGGGAACGCTTACGGAAACGAAAACCGTGTCTTCTTTATCATCATAACGGATAAAAACCATATCGCTGTAAGTTTGACCTGACTCCAGACCGGTGCGATCACTAATGAATGCGACATTGCTCGATTGTTGGGTTTCGATATTTCCGTTCTCAGGTTGAACTCGCAGCCACTCGATATCTTCCACTGCAGTCCAGTTCAGAGTTCCTTCGCCGATGTTGCCGAATTGTGAATATTTAAGCGTGTCGTTTTCGCCGAATTCCAAGCGGTCAGGATTTAGCGAAAGGAGAGGTTCATCCGGCGGCGGCACAGTAATCGAGACGTCGATCGTATCTTCTACGCCAGGATTAACACTTGTATAAACTGAGACTATGCCATTATGCTCACCCGCGCCCGCTGCCTGTCGATCAGCGATAAAGAGCACATTGTCGGATTCGCCGGTGTTCAAATTGCCTTCTATAGGTTCAAGAATCAGCCAAGGTAAATTCTCAAGCGTTTCTCAGGTTAATTGTCCTGTTCCGGAATTGGTGAACCGCGTTTGAACCGTATCGAGTTCAGTTCCAAAATTAACCGTTTCCGGAAAAGATAATTGAGGTTCGTTTATGTTTCTTACGGTCATCGTAACGCTGATTGTCGCATCGCCGGCAGGTTTATTAAGTGTTGTGATCGTAATTGCCGCATTATAGTTGCCGGGATCCTGGTCAACGCGATCGACGGTGCAGCTTATCGCCTGAGAATTCTGAGCGATCGGTCCGCCGTTATTTGGGGACAGCGTCAACCAGTCGGCGTTATCCGTCGCCTCCCAATGGAACGAGCCATATTGAGAAGAGTTGGAAATAATGATCGACTCGCTGCTGCTGTTGGTTCCAAAATCGAGCGCGCTTGTTGAAACGTGAATGACCGGCGGTATCGGATTAAGAATGAAATTCTTGGTAACGTTCCGCTCCGCGCGAAGTTCGACAGCTTCGGTTTTGCTGCGATATCCGGCTTTAGTTATCTGCAGATTGTAAATCTGAGTGAGATCTTCCTCGCGAATCGGCAGGTTTTCAAAAATATAATAACCGCTGGCGTTGGTGGATGTGCTGCGGGCTGATTCACCGATGATAGCGACCTCCGCCTGTTCTATCGGTTCGCTGGTCAGCGCGTTGGAAATGACGCCTGAGACGTTGCCGGTGTTTTCACGCGGCGGCTCGGTTGATTCCTCTTCGCAGGATAATACGAAGAAGCAAAGCGCTAAAAAGATGAATAATTTCCTGTACATAATAACTCCCAATTGTATTTCGTTAGAGTTCACGCTTCAGCGTGGGGAAGAACAAGCTAAAGCTTGAACTCTAACGATATTATTCGAACGTTTTCTTAAAAATTTACCTTTATCCCAAAGCCAATTGTATTGTTGTTTTTACTCCTCTGAGAGTAGAATGTTACGTTCTCGTTTGTATTTGGCTTTATTGCCAGCGCATGAACAAAATTTAAAGCATACACTCCCGCAGCGATTCCCAAATACATATTTTTCCGTTTCTTATATTTACTTTCCTGATCGTAGTAGTAATCGCGCTGGCTGAAAGTATAATTAGGATTGTTCTTTTTATCGCAATAGTCGCTCGCCTTTCCAGCGCTTAGAAATGCCGCGGTTAATAGCGCCGCTTCAGCTCCCAGATATGAATAACCCATCGAGGTTTTTGCAAAACTCTTTTTGCAAAATATTTTAATCGTTCTGCATCGGT